>JAMPYE010000100.1 GCA_023700825.1 Thermoanaerobaculia bacterium
AACAGAAACTCGAGAATCAGGATCGGGTGTCTGGACTGTCGAGCGGCTTACGCGAATCCGAACGCCTTCTACATTTTTCCGTTCAGCATTCAGCATTCGTCGTGTTTCCACCGCTTCACCTTCGCATTCGTCGCAGGTAGATCGCCCTCGCCGCGGCGATCGCTTCGTCGGTTAGGCGCACGGGCTCGCCCGCGGCGAGTGCGGTGAGGTACGCGGCCGCGGCCGACTCCATCAGCGACGCGACGCGCAGCGCGTCGCCGGCCGTCGCGCCGACGCAGACGTCGCCGTGGCTCGCGAGGATGACGGCCGCCCGGTCGCCGAGCGCGGCGACGACGTTACGCGCGAGCGCCGCGGTGCCCGAGAAGGCGTACTCGGCGACCTCGACCTCGCCGCCGAACCAGGCGACGATCTCGTCGATGACGGGAGGGAGCGGCCTTCGGAGCAGGGAGAGCGCGGTGACGCTCGTGCCATGGGTGTGAACGACGGCGCCCGCGTCTGCGCGCGCGTGGTAGACGGCGAGGTGGAGCGGGAGCTCGGCGCTCGGTCGGAACGGCGCGTCGAGCAGGGTGCCGTCGAGCGCGACGATCGCGATCTGGTCGAGCTGCAGGTCATCCCACGCGACCGAGGTCGGGGTGATCGCGATTGCAGCTTCGCCGTCCACCCGGCAGCTCACGTTGCCCGACGACACGGCGACCAGCCGGGCGGCGTGCATCGCGCGCGCCGCGTCGAACGTTTCCTCGCGCGCCCGTTCTCTCGCGTCGCTCATCGCCTCAGCCGAGTTTGCGCAGCATACGCGGCGCGAGCATCCACTCGAGCGTCCCCTTGCCGCTCTCGTCGAGCCGGATGCCGACCCCGCCGGCCTTCCTGAGGTCGGCACGCAGCGAGCCCCTGATCCCGACGAGGTGGGCGAACGAGTCGCCGAGGTGCGGCTCGTGCCCGACGACGATGATGTTGCGTCCGCCCTGCGAGGCGATCAGCCTGGCGAGCAGCGCGGGGTCGGCCGCGGGCAGCAGGGCGTCCGTCACCTGGATCTTCAGCGTGTCGCCGTACGCCTTCGTCAGCCAGAGCGCGGTCTGCATCGCCCGCAGCAGGGGACTGGAGAAGATCGTGTCGGCGTCCGGGAAGATCTCGCGCATCCCGCGCGCGGCGCGCTTGGTCTTCGCGTGCCCGTCAGCGGTCAGGCTGCGATCCGCGTCCGTCTTCTCGGCAGAGTGCTCCTCCGCGGGCCCGTGACGGAACAGGACGACGAACCGGCTCACGCGCTGTTGCGGTGCGGGTCTAACGCTCCTCGAGGCGCCTGCAGGCTTCGCGCTCTTGGCTTTCACACGTGCCCCGACAGCCACGGCCTTGCGTCGAGCTTTCACCTTCGGCCGCGCTTTGCGCGCCGGTTTGGGCTGCGGTTCGGGAGCGGTCTCGGCAACGGCTGGCTGTGGCTCGGTCGACTCAGGATTCTGGTCCGGCATGGAACTCCACCTTTCGTTCGAACAACTCGGAGAAATAGCGGGCGCGCTTTCGCGCACTGTCGAGCTCGAGGCTCGGGTCGAGCCTCGGGCGAACGTGGAAGCGCACGACTTTCACGCCGACGTCGACGCCGACGTCGCGGATCGCCTGACGCCGGCTGCGGTCGAGCGCCGCCGCGATGCGGAGGATCGCCGCGAGACGCTGCACGATCCTGCGGTGATCGGGCGAGAGCTCCTGGAAGTTCTCGTCCGTCGCGGAAGGCGTCGACTTGCGGTAGTAGCGCGCGACGTTCGCGATCACCATCACCTGGTCGTTCGTGAAACCGCGCAGTCCCGCGTGGCGGATCAGGTAATAGGTGTGGCGATGGTGTCCCTTGAACGACACGTGCATGCCGATCTCGTGAAGCAGCGCCGCCGATTCCAGCAACTCGCGATGGTCGTCGCTCAGCTTGTGGACCGGCCTGGTCTGGTCGAAGATCCGGAGCGCGAGCCTGGCGACGTGCGCCGAGTGAACTCGATCGCACTCGCTTCGCTCCGCGAGCTCGAGCACGGCCGACTGCCGGACGCCGACGCTTCGGTCCTTCCTCGTCGTGCTCTCCGCGAGCCACGTCTCGACGAGCCCTTCCCGAAGGGCCGCGGTACACGCACGCAGCCGTCGCCTGTCGACGGCGATGAGGATCTCGAGGAGCGCGAGCCCTCCGGCCAGGATCGTCTCGGCTCGCTTCGGCTCGATTCCGAACGCCTCGACGCGCTTTGCGGCGCTGACCGATGCCAGCCGGTCGAGCAGCGCCTCGAGGTCGCCCCGCTCCAGCCAGCGGAGCCCCGAGGCGACGGCCTCGTCGGTCTGCTTGCCCGCGAGCTCGGCGAGCGTGGTGATCGTACCGGACGATCCGATGCAGAAGTCGAATCCGACGGAGGCGATCCGGGAGAGCGTCTTGCGCAGCGTCTTTCGGACGTGCTTGCGGCACGCGTCGAGCTCCGCCGCTCCCGGCGGGTCGGAGCGAAAGAATTTTTCCGCGAGCCGGATCGATCCGAGCGGGTGGCTCCGGGCGAAGTAGACCTCGGCGTCGGTGCCGACGACGAGCTCGATCGAGCCGCCGCCGATGTCGATGCAGAGCGCGGTGCCTCCCTTGAAGTCGACCGCCGATCGGATCGCGCGATAGATCAGGTCGGCTTCCTGCTCTCCGGAGATCACGTCGATCCGGATTCCGCTGGCCGCCTCCGCGCGCTCGACGAAGTCCCTTCCGTTGGGCGCCTCGCGAACGGCGCTCGTCGCGACCGCGAGGATGTCGTCGACCTCCCAGCGTCGGGCGATCCCGGCCATCGTCTCGAGCGCCGCGATGCCGCGGAGCATCGCTTCGGCGGTGAGCGGCTCGCCGCCGAGGCTTCCCCGGGCGAGCTGCACCATCTCCTTTTCCTTGTCGAGCACCCGGTAGCCGCCGCCGCGCGGCTCGACGATGATCATGTGGATCGAGTTGCTTCCCACGTCGATCGCCGCCATCCGCTGGTGCGCCATGCGTCGAATTGTATGCCAGCGCCGCGAGGGGCGCCGGGAGGCGCCAGCGTTGTGATCCACCGCACGAAAATTGCGGCGGCATCCGTGAGGCTGCTCACGACGCGGCTGCTGGCGTGGCACTAACTTGAGAGACGTCATGAGAGGAGTGGACATGACGCTCGTACGAATCGTGCTCGCCGATGGCGAGTCGGTAATTGCCAACCTCGATGCCAGGGGCCTCGCCCCGGGCGGCTCCCGCGAGGAGCCGGTCGTGACGCTTACGGCAGAGGATGCGGTCGATTGCCTGCCTGCAGACCGGGTCGAGGCGATCCTGCCGGTGGTCCGCGGAGTCCCGATTCCGGGCGGTGCGCCGATCTATCGCTTCGCCACGCTGGCCTGAATCGTTATCATCAGTCTCCGCAATCGCGGGAAGACTGATGGCCAACGACGGAGAACAGTCGGCTGAGCGCGCCGGTGCAGCGCGCGCGCCGAAGCCGAGACATTACGCGGAGTACGCGCTCTATCTCGTCGTCGCCTGGCTTGCCCGCGTGCTCGGCGAGCGGAACCTCGGCAGGCTCGCCCGCCTTCTCGCCGTCGTCTCCGGCAGCGTGATCGAACGGCGCACGAGGCTCGCGCTCCGGAATCTCGAACTGGCGATGCCGGAGCTTCTCCCCGCCGAGCGGAAGAAGATCGTCGCCGGCTGCTGGACGCATTTCATGCGGATGTCGCTCGACTACGTCCGGACCTCGTCGATTCCGCTCGAGGAGATTGCGAAGGAGTTCGAGGTCCTCGGGCGCGAGCACATGGAGCGCGCCGTGGCGCTCGACCGGGCGGTGATGATCGTGACGGCGCACTTCGGATCGTGGGAAAGCGCGCTCGGCGTCGCCTGCCAGTTCGGACGGAAGGTCACCGTCGTCGGGCGCAGACTCGACAACCCGCTGTTGCACCGGCGCATCTACGAAGGGCGGACACGCGGAGGCGTGCGGCTTCTCGACCGCCGCGTCGCCACCCGCGGGCTCGTCCAGGCGATCGCGGAGAAGGAGATTCTCGTCCTGCTGGTCGACCAGGCGGTTCAGCCGGCGCAGGGCGAGTTGCTCCCGTTTCTCGGCCGTCCCGGCTGGACCACCGTCGGACCCGCGCGACTCGCGGTCAAGTACGACCTGCCGATCATTCCGGTCTTCACGTACCCGTCCACGGCCGGACGCGGGCCCTGGCTCGAGTTCGAGCCGATGATCGTTCCGAGCGAGGCCCCCGAGGCGAGCCGTACGCCCGCGGGGCTCATGACCGTGATCAACGAGAAGATCTCGGCGCGCATCCGTCGCGACCCGGAGCTCTGGCTCTGGTTTCACGACCGGTGGAAGGGAACCGGCGACGGTGAGAATTGAAGGGATGGCCGATTCCGGATTTCGGATTTCGAATTTCGAAATTGAAGGCAACACCGCGAACCGGGCCGGTCATCCGATCTCGGGCGCACGTTCATGCGAGGCGTTCGTGCAAAGGCGAAGCCGCGCCACTCAAATCCGAAATCCGAAATCCGAAATCCGAAATTCGAAATGACCATTTCGGTAGTCATTCCCGCCTACAACGAAGCCCGAAGGCTTCCGGAGACTCTTCGGAAGATCGACGAGTACGCGCCGCACAGCCCGCGGCCGATCGTCGAGGTGATCGTCGTCGACGACGGGAGCCGGGACGGAACGGCGTTCGCCGCGCCTGCGACGCATACGTCGCTGCGCGTCCGGACCATCTCCTATTCGCGCAACTCGGGTAAGGGTTACGCGATCCGTCGTGGCGTGATCGAGGCGAAGGGAGAGTTGATTCTGATCAGCGACGCGGACCTCTCCACGCCGATCACGGAGCTGGAGAAGCTGCTCGCAGCGACGGCGACCCACGACATCGCGATCGGATCGCGCGCGGTGGACCGCTCGCTCGTGAGGGTCCGGCAGCCGTGGCTTCGCGAGCGTGTGGGAAGGGTCGGGAACCACCTGATGCGCGCGATTACGGGAATGCCGTTTCGCGACACGCAGTGCGGCTTCAAGCTCGTTCGCGCCGATCGGGCCAGGGAGATTTTCCGTGTCGCGGTGATCGATCGTTTCGCGTGGGACGTCGAGTTTCTCCTGCTCGCGGGGATCCAGGGATGCACGATCGCGGAGGTTCCCGTGCTCTGGTTCAACTCGCCGGAGTCGCGCGTGAACATTTTGAGGGATCCGCCGAAGGTGCTGTGGGACATCACGCGCCTCCGGCTGCGGTACGGGAAGTTCCGCGACGTCAGGCGTTGAGCATCTCGAGCAGCGCGCGAAGGTCGTCGCGTATTTCGCCGAGAGTCTTCTTCTGCCGCGGGCTCAGTCCCTTCGGCGGCTCTGGGGAGGCGGCAACCGTCACGTCGGCCGCTGCGGACGGCGCCGCGGGCTCGCTCTTCTGCGGCGTCTTCGGCTCCCCGCCGTCGCGCAGCTCCGCCTCGAGCTTCTTCTTCGCACCCGCGATCGTGAAGCCCTCGGTGTAGAGCAACTCCTTGATCCGGAGGATGACGTCGATGTCGCGCTGGGAGTAGGTTCGCTGCCCTCCGCCGGTCTTGTCTGGGGCCAGCGGTGGAAACTCGGTCTCCCAGTAACGGAGGACGTACGGCTGCACGTCTGCCTGCTTGCAGACGTCACCGATCTTGAAACGCTTGCTTTCCGTGGTGGCCATAAGGCTGGGAGAGATTATAGAGAGAAGCACGCGAGAGGCGAAGGGCGAGAGGCGATAAGCAGGCGGAATGCGGTGTGGAGTGCGCAAGCGCAGCTTGCGCTCTTCCTCGTCGAAGCGAAGCTTCGACGGCGGTCGACGGATCGCGGAAGCTTCGCTTCCGCAAGGGACGGCGAACGCTCCGCTTTCGCACTACACATGAGCCTGCTTATCGCCTTTCGCCTGCCGTCAATGAACGACGATCGACGCGTATCCCACGACGTAGCCGTAGTCGCCGCTCACGTCTCCCGACGTGGCGTGGCGGACCAGGGTTGCTCCGGTCGCGCCCAGCCGGTTTGCGGCGATCAGCATCGTGGTCGCCGGGATGAAGCCGCACATCGAGATGTCCTCTGCGATGACCACGTTCCAAAGCGTCTCGGGGTTGAGCTGCAGGATCTCGTCGATCGCGCGCTGGTCTTTCTTCAGTGTCGTCTTCTGATCGAGGTAGTGGTTCATGTCGGAGCTCGCCAGGATCCCGATCGTCTCACCCCGTTTCCTGTGCTCGTCGATGACCCGCGCGATCGCTCCGCCCGCCTCGGCGCAGACGTCGTACGACGGCGTGGCCATGCAGACGGGGACGAATGTGAAGCGGTCTCCGAGCAGGTGTTGGAGCAGGGGCAGCTGCACCTCGAGCGAGTGCTCGCGCGCGTGCGCGGTGCTGTCCTCCACGAAGACGGGTGATGTCTGGCGGAGCTCGGCGGCGAGGGGCTCGTCGACGCGGACGCGGCCCAGCGGCGTGAGCCACGCCCCTTCGGAGTTGATCGCGGTGCCCTTGCCCCGCCCCGTGTGGTTCGGGCAGAGGATGATGAGGCGCGATGGGAGCGTGACGCTTGCGTACAAGGCCGCGGCGACATGGCCGCTGTACATGAGCCCGGCGTGGGGAACGATCGCGCCGATCATCGGGAGCTTGTGCTCGACGGGAACCGATGCCTTGTCGAAGCACTCGGAGACCTGGCTCGAGAGTCGCGCGGGGCTCCCCTCGTAAAAGGTGCCGGCGACGGCAGGATGGCGGTCCATGACGTGCCCTCCTTCGGGGATGAGCATAGCGCGTTCGGAGCCGGAGGGAAGGGGCGAAAGACGAGAGGCGACGAGCAGGCTCATGTGGAGTGCGAAAGCGCAGCTTCCGCCCCTACGCGCGGAAGCGAAGCTTCCGCTCTAATCGCGGCTGCGTACCAGGGCGCCGAAGCTGCGCTTCGGCGAGGAAGGGCGGAAGCTTCGCTTCCGCACTCCACACAGACCTGCCCCTCGCCTATCGCCTATCGCCTGCCTCTAAACACCGAACGCCGCTTGCGCGGCGTTCGGGCCCGGGCGGGAAGCCTCGTGCTTGAAGGCGTGCGGGTTGAACTAACCCCGTTCGGGTTGGCGCATTTTGTGAGGGTCTTCTTCTGCCTCGGCGTGGAGGGAAGATTCGCCTCGCTCCTGCCCGGGTAACTGCTCCGGCGGCAACTATGACACCGCCGTCCCGCCGTTTCAACTCGCGCCGGGCCGGGGCGCCCGCGCCTGGGGATGGTGCTAAGCTTGCGCTTCAACGTCGGCGGTCGAAACGGGAGGCGAGATGGTTCTCATCAACAAGGCCATCAACGAGATCACGGTCAAGCTGGTCTATTACGGGCCGGGCCTCTGCGGAAAGACGACGAACCTCGAGAAGGTCTACCAGAACCCCAAAATGTCGAACAAGGGGAAGATGATCTCGATGGCGACCGAGACCGATCGCACTCTCTTCTTCGACTTCATGCCGATGGAGCTCGGCACGATCGGCGGACAGAAGGTTCGCGTCCAGCTCTACACCGTCCCGGGGCAGGTCTTCTACGACGCGACGCGCAAGCTCGTCCTTCGCGGCGCGGATGGCGTCGTCTTCGTCGCGGACTCTCAGGCGTCGATGCGCGAGTCGAACATCGACAGCCTCGAAAACCTCAAAACGAACCTCCGCATCAACCGCCTCGACCCGAACAAGATCCCGATCGTCTTCCAGGCGAACAAGCGCGACCTTCCCGGCGTCTCCTCGGTCGAGGAGATGAAGATCTACATGAACACGGGGAACGCGCCGATCGTCGAGGCCTCGGCGATCAGCGGCGTCGGCGTGACGCAGACGCTGCGCGCCGCCGTCACGCTGATGCTCGAGAACATCAAGAACAACGTCGACCTCACGCTCTACGACGGACCCGAGCTCAAGCGGCCCGACATGAAGGCTGGCTCCGGCGTGACCGCGTCGTCCGCGGGGGTGCCGAAGGTCGGGGTCGGAGGGAAGACGGCGCCCGTTGCCGCGCCGCCGCCCGCCGCGGCGCCTGCGCCGCGCCCTGCGCCGCCAGTCGCGGCAGTTCCACCGCCGCCGGCTCCGTCTGCGAGCCCGTTCGAGGTTCCCGACGCGTCGGCGTTTGCGGAGATCGACGACGAAGTCGCGGAGACGCCGGCGATGATCGCCACGCCCTTCGTCGACGAGGTCGAACCGTTCGCCGACGCCGGAGGCGCGATCGCGGAGGTCGAGCCATCGCCGTTCGACGAAGATGAGCTTCCGCTGGGCGCGGTCGCGAGCGCGGACGAGAGCCCGTTCGACGCCGCGATGCTCGAGCACGTGGCGCCGGTCGAGGTTGCCGCGCCTCAGGACGACATGCTTCTGTTCGCGCTGCTCGAGAGCTCTCGAGCCGTCGTGCGGCAGCTCGAGGCGGCGCTCGAAGCTGCGCGCCATCACGAGCAGGAAATCCTCCGAAGGCTCGGCAATTGACGCCGGGCCGCCCCGGAACGGAGTGAGCCTTTGACCTGGTACCGCGAGTGGTTCGGCGAGGATTACCTCGAGCTTTATTCGTATCGCGACGCGGAGGAGGCGCGGCAGCAGACCGCGTTTTTTCGCGATCTCTTCGGCCCGCTCGACGGGACGATTCTCGATCTCGCCTGCGGCATGGGACGGCACGTCGACGAACTGCGCAACCTCGGCTACTCCGTCTCCGGCTGCGATCTCTCGTACGTGCTGCTCAGGCACGGCATCGGAAAGCATGGAACGATGCCGCTCGCGCGCGCCGACATGCGCGCGCTGCCGTTCCTCACCGAGTCGTTCGCGGGGCTCGTCAATTTCTTCACGAGCTTCGGTTACTTCGAGTCTCCGGAGGAGGACGCGCAGACGATCGGCGAGATGCGGCGCGTGCTGCGCCCAGGGGCGCCGGTGCTCTTCGACTACCTCAACGTCTGGCGCGAGCTCGACCGACTCGTCGAGCGCGAGGAGCGCGCGGTCGACGGCGAGAGTGTGCTGATCGAGCGCTGGTACGATGCGGTCTCGAGCACGTTTAACAAAAGAATCACAATGGGCGGGCGGCGCTTCATCGAGCGTGTGCGAGGATACGACGTCGACGAGATGCAGCGTCTCTTCGGCGAGGCGGGCTTCTCGATCCGGAACGTCTTCGGCGACTTCGCCGGCGCGCCGTTCAACGACAGCAGCCCGCGCCTGATCCTGTCCGGAATCCGAAACCCATGACCGACTCCACGCGCACGCTCCTCGAGCTTCCGCTCGCGTCGTACCCCGGCATGAAGGGCTACGCGCTCGACCTCGTCCTCGGCAGGGGCGAGGCACGCGCGCTCGGCTCGCGCCACGATTCGGTGGGGCTGCGCCCGCCGTCCCTCGATCGTTCCGCGCTCGCGTCCTCGCTCGCAGCGTCGAACCTGGCGTGGGGAAACGACGTCGCGGCGCAGCTTGCCGCGTGGAGCGCGGGACGCAGCGTCGCGATCGTTGCTGGCCAGCAGGTCGGCTTCGCGGGAGGGCCGCTGCTGACGATCTCCAAGATCGCCTCGCTGCTCAACCTGCGAGCCTCGCTCGCCGCGCGCGGCATCGCCGCGACCGCGTTCTTCTGGATGGCGACCGAGGATCACGACTTCGGCGAAGTCGCGACGCTCGACTGGCCCGGGAGCGAATCGGTCGCGAAGATTCGATGTCCACACCCGACCGGAATGCCGCGGGCGGTCGGCGCGCTGCCGGTCCCCGCATCCCTTCGCTCCCGCATCGCCGATCTCGCGGGGCTCGTCGACACCGACTGGCTGCGTGACGGCGTAACCTTCCGCGATTCCTTCGCGACCCTCGTCTCTTCCCTGTTTGCGGGAAGAGGTCTCGTCCTCGTCGATTCTCTCGATCCCGAGCTTCGTCGCGCGGGCGCGCCGCTGCTGCGGTCCATGTTAGACGCGATCGGCGAGCTCGAGTCGGGGATCGTGGAACGGAGCGCGGTCGTGCAGGGCGCCGGCTACGCTCCACAAGTCGTTCCCGGGCCCGACGGGCACTACTCGCTTCTCTATCTGCTCGGCCGGCACGGCGAGCGGCTCGCGTTGCGGCGCGAGGACGGCGGCTGGCGCGCGGGAGATTCGCCGCTCGCCGATGGCACGCTCGAGAGGACGCTCCACGAGAGCCCGGAGCGCATCTCGACCGGCGCGCTCATGCGGCCGCTGCTGCAGGACTTCGTCTTCGAGCCAGCGGTCTTCGTCGGCGGACCCGCGGAAGTCGCCTACTACGCGCAGCTCGTGCCGTTGCACACGCGGCTCGGCGTGAGGCCGCCTCACGTGGCGCTCCGCGCGCACGTGCGGGGTGCCGAGGAGAAAGTACGGCGCGCGATCGATCGCTACGGCCTCGAGGCGAGCGAGCTCGCGCTGCCCGGGGACGAGATCCTCGCGCGGCGCGAGGACGGCGCGATCGAAGCGCTGCGCCGGAACGTCGACGCGCTCTCGTCCGGGATCGCAGAAGCAGCGCGGCCGGTCGCCGAACGGATCCTCGAGGCCGATCGCTCGATGGAGCGCTCCGTGCGGCGCACGCTGCGGCGGCTCGAGTTCCACGCGCGGCGGCTCGAGGCGCGCGGCGTGCGCGCGCTTGCGCGGCGCGATGGCGATCGTCACCGCGCCGTCACGCGGCTCGCGAACGCGCTCTTCCCCGACGGTGTCCCTCAGGATCGGAGGATCTCGTGGCTGCGACTGTGGCTCGACCACGGCGACGCGCTCGCCACTCGTCTCGTCGAGCTCGCCGAGCCGGACAGCGGCGTTTACAGGATCACAGGAGTCTGAAATGAAGAACACGAAGGTCGACTACCTCTTCTTCGGAGCGCATCCCGATGACGCCGAGATCGGCTGCGGCGGTACGATGCTCGAGGCGGTCGCGAAGGGAAAGAAGTTCGGGCTCGTCGACCTCACGCGCGGCGAGATGGGCACGCGAGGCACTCCGCAGACACGACTTCACGAATCGCTCGGGGCAGCGCGCGTTCTCGGCGCGCTCTTCCGCCTTCAGCTCGATTTCGGCGACGGCAACCTGCGCGGCGGACGAGAGGAAGAGCTCGAGGTCGTCTCGATCATCCGCAAGCACAGGCCGGCGATCGTGTTCGCGCCGTACCCCGACGACCGCCACCCCGATCACACGCGCACCGGGCGGCTCGTCACCGAGGCGAGTTTCTATGCGGGGCTGGCGAAGATCGAGACGGACCAGGCGCCGCACCGGCCGCAGGCGGTCGTCTATTACATGCAGAACTACACGCAGCAGCCGACCTTCGTCGTCGACCCGACGGCGA
>JAMPYE010000101.1 GCA_023700825.1 Thermoanaerobaculia bacterium
CGTCGGTGGCAGCGGTGCGGGCAAGTCGACGCTGGTGAACCTGCTCCCGCGCTTTTACGATGTGAGCGCCGGCTGTCTCACGATCGGCGGCACCGACGTGCGGGAGTTCACGCTCGACTCGCTGCGCGGAATGATCGGCATCGTGACGCAGGACGTGATCCTCTTCAACGACTCGGTGCGCAACAACATCGCCTACGGTCGCGTCGACGTGCCGCACGAGAAGATCGTCGCGGCCGCGCGCGCCGCGAACGCCGCGGAGTTCATCGAGGCTCTGCCGGAGGGCTACGACGCGCAGATCGGCGAGTCGGGAGTTCTGCTCTCCGGCGGCCAGCGGCAGCGGCTCGCGATCGCGCGCGCGATTCTCAAGGACTCCCCGATCCTGATCCTCGACGAGGCGACATCCGCGCTCGACACCGAGTCGGAGCGGCTTGTGCAGCAGGCGCTCGCGAACTTGATGGAGGGGAGGACGACGCTGGTGATTGCGCACCGGCTCTCCACGGTTCGCCGCGCAAACAAGATCGTGGTGCTCGAGCGGGGAGAGATCGCCGAGGTCGGGAGTCACGACGAGTTGCTCGCGCACAACGGCGTGTACCGGAAGCTCTACGACCTGCAGTTCCTCGAGGATGACAAGCCGGCGGACGGCGGCGCATGAACCCGAAGCTCAAGCTCTTTCTGATACCGAGAGCCGCTGCTGCCTTCCTGCGTGTGCTTCACTTTTCGCTGAGAGTGCGCCACGTCCATGTCGAGCGCATCGAGGAGCACAACAGCTCGGGGAAGAGCTACCTGCTCGCGTTCTGGCATCGGTATCTGCTGCTGATGGTCTTCGCGCGGTACCGAAAGCCGATCTTCCCGCTGATCTCCCAGCATAAGGACGGCGAGTACATTGCGAAGACCATGGAGCGGTTCGGCTCCCGGTCGGTGCGAGGGTCGTCGTCGCGTGGGGGCGGGGCCGCGCTGCGCGAGATGATCGACGCGGCGGCCGGGCGCGGCGACAACATCGCGATCACGCCGGACGGCCCGCGAGGCCCCGCACTCGTGGCGCAGGTGGGCGTGGTCCTCGCGGCACAGCGCGCAGGGTGCCCAGTCATCCCGGTGGCGTTGATCTCGGAGCGGAAGAAGGTCCTCCGCTCCTGGGACGGGTTCGAGATTCCGAAGCCGCTGAGTCGCGCGATGTTCGTCTACGGCGAGCCGATCCACGTTCCTGCCAAGCTCGACGCCGACGGCGTCGAGCGCTGGCGGCAGACGATCGAGAGCGCCATGCGCACCCTCACCGAGACCGCCGAGCGCGACTTCGACGCACTGTGGCGCAGCGGCAGGCGCTGAGTCTCTCTCGCGTTCCTCCGGGTCTCAGCAGCGGCACCGACCGTTTCTGGTGGGCGCGCGGGCTTCGACGACCGTTTTCGCGTGCAGGTGCTCGACCCATGCATTGCCTGGTGTTCTGGGTCACATACGTCGCCGGACCGATCGCTACGATATCGCGAGTCGTGATACCGATGACCGAAGACACCTCAGACCCGACCTGCGCGATCGAGGAAACCTCCGCGCCGCTGATCGCGGTGAGCACGGTGTTCAGCTCGCTCGGCCGCGGACTCGTCTGTCTCGATCGCGATTTCAACGTGATGCACGTTTCCGCACGGATCGAGGCATTGCTCGGCGCGGAGAAGGCCCGGTCCATGCTCGGCCACCCCGTAGAGACTCTTTTCGGCGCCGAGCTCTTCGGCCCCGAGGGTTCCATGAGGACGGCGCTCGCCGCCGGAGAGCGGCGCGAGGGCTGGCGCGCGTTCGTCGAGGGCCCCGACGGGGCGCGGGCGATGTCGGTGAGTGCTGCGCCCTTCGTTCCGGATCCCTACGGCATCTGTGATCGGCGCGTCGCGTACATCATCGTCGTTAGGCCGGCGGAGGAAGACTCGTACGCCGGGACGGGAGCTCCGACCTTCTTCTCGGGGCTCATCGGCCGATCGTCCGCCATGGCACGTGTATTCGGGCTGATCGAAAACCTGCGTTCGAGCGACGCCACGATTCTTCTCACCGGCGAGAGCGGGACGGGAAAAGAAGTGGTGGCGCGAGCGATTCACGCGAACTCGCCGCATCGCGGAGGGCCGTTCGTGGCCGTGAACTGCGGTGCGCTCCCGGGCGAGTTGCTCGAGAGCGAGCTGTTCGGCCATGTTCGAGGCGCCTTCACCAGCGCGATCCGGGACCGGATCGGCCGGTTCGAGGCCGCCGCGAGGGGAACCCTGTTCTTCGACGAAATCGGCGACCTGCCGCTGCCTCTGCAGGTGAAGCTGCTTCGCGTGCTTCAGGAACGCCGGTTCGAACGAGTGGGCGAATCCCGCTCGATCGAGACCGACGCTCGGATCATCGCCGCGACGAACGTGGACCTCCGCCGCGCCGTCGCCGAAGGCCGGTTCCGGGAGGATCTCTACTACCGGCTTCGCGTCGTGCCTATGGAGATTCCTCCGCTGCGCGAGAGGCGTGAGGACATCGAGCCGCTCGCACGCTACCTCCTGGTCCGCGTCGCGGCGCGCCACGGGCGCGAGATGCAATTCTCCCCGACGGCGCTCCGGGCGATGCTCGGATACGCGTGGCCCGGAAACGTGCGAGAGCTCGAGAACGCCCTCGAGTACGGCGTTTCCGTCGGCAAGGGGCAGACGCTTCAGCTCGAGGATCTCCCCGACGAGGTCGTTCGGCCGGCGCGTGAGTTCCCGTCGGTCGAAGCAGCCCGGCCTGCATCGTCGAGCCAAACCTCCGCGATGGACGATCAGGCCGAGACCGAGCGCATCCGCCACGCGCTGGAGAGTTCGCGCTGGAATCGGAACGAAGCTGCGCGCCTGCTCGGGATGAGCCGCACCACGCTCTGGCGGCGGATGCGCGAGCTCCACATCGACTAAGTTCCGGATTCGGCTGAGTTTGCGCCGACTGACCGGCCTGACACCTCCATGCGGACTGCGGTCCGGCCGGACTGTTTTTCCTCTCGACACGACGCCCTCCCGGGCTGCGTCCCCTCCAATCTCCACGTTTTCTCCATCTCCCCTCCAAGGTCCCGCGACGCATCGGTTGCATCTTGAGCCTCGAAGTCAGGACAGCCTGACGGAGCGATTCAAACTCAGGAACAACCAACCCAAACCGAAACAGGAGAAAGCCTCATGTCCAGGACCATGGCAACACCGATGCCCCGCAACGGAGTCGACGTTCCGACCCTCTTCGCCACGCTGAACGCCGTCAAGGGTCAGCCCGAGATCGCGAAGTTCCAGTTCCGCGCCACCAACAAGTGGATGTCCGGCACGCACAGCACGACCACCATCAACGGCTATTACGGTGCGATGCAGGAGCAGAAGCGCGCGGCCGACTTCACCTTCGGTGGCGACCACCCGGCCGTCCTCGTTGGCACCGACAAGGCCCCGACGCCTGTCGAGTTCCTGCTGCACGCGCTGGCTGCCTGCCTCACCGCGGGCATCGGCAACATCGCCTCGGCGCGCGGCATCAACCTCGAAATGGTCGAGTCGACGGTCGAGGGGAACATCGACCTGATGGGTCTGCTCGGTCTCGACGACAAGGTCCGCAACGGCTACCAGGGGATCAGGGTTTCGTTCCGCATCAAGGGCAACGCGTCGGAGGAAGAGCTCAAGCAGATCGTCTTCCGCTCGAAAGACCGATCGGCCGTCTACGACGTGCTGACCTCCGGCGTACCGGTCGACCTTCAGGTCGAAGCGAAGAGCGCGTGACGTCAACCGCCCCGGCCGCTCGCCCGGCCGGGGCAGATGCCACCTCCACGAAGGCATGAGGGAACCCATCGTGAAGAAGACCAACACCGTGATCATCGGCGCCGGACAAGCCGGTCTCGCTCTCAGCCGATGCCTGTTCGACCGCGGCGTCGAGCACGTCATCCTCGAGCGGGGCCGCGTTGCGCAGCGCTGGAGCGAGCGTTGGGACTCGTTGCGGCTGCTCTCGCCTAACTGGATGACGAGGCTGCCGGGATGGAGCTACCGCGGCGACCAGCCCGACGGCTTCATGGCGCGAAACGACGTCGTTCGCTTTCTCTCCGGCTACGCGGCGTCGTTCGATGCGCCTGTCGAGGAGCAGACGCCGGTGACACGCGTCGCGCCACTTGACGGTGGCTGGGTCGTCGAGACGGACCGCGGATCGTGGCGCGCGGACAGCGTCGCGGTCGCTACGGGGCACAGCCAGGAGACCCGGGTTCCGAAGTGTGCGGAAGGCCTGCCGAAGGAGATCGCGCAGGTTGCGACGAGCGCGTACCGGATCCCGGACCAGCTGCCCGAAGGGGGCGTTCTCGTGGTTGGCGCCTCGGCGTCGGGGGTGCAGCTGGCCGACGAGCTCCTGGGCTCCGGTCGCGACGTGACGATCGCCGTCGGCAGGCATACACGGGTCCCGCGCAGCTATCGCGGTCGCGACATCATGTACTGGCTCGACCGCACCGGCGCGCTGCAGCGCCCGCTCTCCGACATGCCTGATGCCCTCGATGCGAAACGCGAGCCGTCGCTCCAACTCGTGGCGGACGACTTCGGGCGGAGTCTCGATCTGGCGAGGCTCGCGGAGCAGGGTGCGCGGATCGCGGGGCGCCTCGTGGCGATCGACGGCACTCGCGTGCGTTTTCAGAGCGATCTCGCGCAGCTCACTACCGCGGCCGACTATCAGATGGGAAAGCTCCTCGCGCGCATCGACCGGCATATCGACGCGCATGGCGTCACGGCTCAGGTCGGCCCCGCCGCGGGCTGGAGCCTGACTCCTCGATTCGAGGCAGCCGAGGAGATCGACCTCGAACGCAAAGGCATTCGTTCTGTCGTCTGGGCGACCGGATACCGGCGCGACTACTCGTGGCTTCACGCGAATGTCCTCGACGCGCGCGGGGAGCTCTGGAACAGCCGGGGAGTGACTCCCGCGCCGGGCCTTTACGTGCTCGGCCTGCAATTCATGATCAGGCGCAACTCGAGTTTCATTGACGGAGTCGGTCGCGACGCGGAGGAGATCGCGACGGCCATTGCGCGGCGCGCGAGAGCGCGCACAAGGGAGGCAGCATGAAGGACAGAGTGAAGTACGACGCGATTGTCGTCGGGGCCCGAGTGGCCGGCGCGGCGACCGCGATGCTCCTGGCGCGCAAGGGGATGAAGGTCCTCGCGGTCGATCGGGCCCGGTACGGCAGCGACACGCTTTCGACGCACGCGCTGATGCGCACCGCCGTCGTGCAGCTGAACCGATGGGGGCTTCTCGATCGGGTGAAGGCATCGGGCGCGACTCCCGTGACCCGGGTGGACTTTCATTATCCGGACGAAACGGTCCCGGTCGACCTCGCGCCCGCGGGCGGCCTCGGCGCGCTCTACGCTCCGCGCCGGACGGTGCTCGACCGGATCCTGGTCGACGCCGCGCGCGAGGCGGGAGCCGAGGTGAGGTTCGGTATCGTCGTCGACGATCTCCGCCGCGGCTCGTCGCACCGCGTCACTGGAATCAGCGCGCGCGACGAGCAGGGAGAACGGCTCGAGCTCGACGCCGGAATCGTCGTCGGAGCCGATGGCATCCGGTCGATCGTCGCGCAGAGCGCCGGGGCGAAGCTTCGCCGGCGCGCGAAGAACAGTGGCGCGGTCGTTTACGGCTACTTCGCCGGTGTCGCTGCCGAAGGCTACGAGTGGGCCTACGCTCCAGGGCTGTCGGCCGGGCTCATTCCGACGAACGACGGCCAGGTCTGCGTCTTCGTCGGCGGTGCCGAGGACTCCTTCCGCCACCGTGTGTTCTCCAACCTCGAGATCGGATTCGCCGGGGTTCTGGAGGCGGCCTCGCCGGGAATCGCGGAGCGAGTCGCGCGCGGCGAACTGGTCTCTCGCTATCGCGGCTTCGCGGGCGTACACGGATACATCCGCGAGTCGGTGGGAGCCGGCTGGGCGCTCGCCGGCGACGCCGGCTACTTCCGCGACCCGATCACGACGCACGGGATCTCCGATGCCTTCCGCGACGCGGAGTTGCTCGCCCGGGCGATTGCAGGCGAGATGTCGCTAGGCGACTTCCAGGAGACGCGCGACTCGGTGATCGAGCCGGTCTTCGACGTCACCGACAGGATCGCCGGCTACGACTGGACGATGGAAGAGATACGCGGCTATCTCCGGGAGATGAGTCGCGCCGTGAAACCCGAAATGAAGCTGATTGCAGGCTTCGACCAGCCGGCAGCCGCGTGAGGCGCCGATCAGAAGGAACGAAGGAGAAAACGATGCATCACGAGGCATGGCCGGGCGGAATGCCCGAAGTAGGAGAAGTGGCGAGACGCAGCCGCAGGATCGAGCGCGAGGACATCGAGCTCTTCACCCGGATCAGCGGAGACAGGAATCCGCTGCACTACGACGAGGCCCTCGCGAAGAGGACGAAGTTCGGTCGTTTGATCGTACAGGGAGGCATCACGACCGCGATCCTCAACGCCGTCGTCGCAGAGGATCTCCCCGGGCCCGGGTCGGTGTTCCTGCACACCGAGTGGAGCTTTCACGCGCCGGTAAGGCCTGGCGACGTGATCACCGGCGAGGTCGAGGTCGTGGACGTTCGCGCAGACAAGCCGATCTCACGCCTGAAGATGAAAGTCACTCGCGACGACGGCGTCGTCGCCGTCGACGGGCACGCTCTCTGCTACACGATGCCGCTGCGCCCGTCGCTGCTCTGAAGCGCGAGGAGATATGAAAATGTCGACAATCACTCAGTTGGCTGATGAACGAGGGGAGCAGCGCGGACGCCTGTCGTCGACACCGGAGGCGGGCGCTCGAAAGGTGGAGCGACTCCGGTACCTCGTGGAGCTGCAGGGCTTCGTGGGTCTGGACGATGCCACCGTCGTCGCGCTGGAGCCGTGGCTGCGGTTCTCGCCGGCACTCTGCATGGTGATGGTGCTCTCGGCGGTGCTTTCGGGCAGGTTCGAGCTCCTGCTTGCCCTCCTTCCGCTGGCGATCGGCGGGATCGTCCTACCCACGAATCCGTTCGACGCGGTCTACAACCTCGGAATCCGACGGTTCACCGGGGGACCGCGCATTCCGCGGTACGGCCTGCCGCGACGATTCGCGTGCGCGGTCGGATCGCTGTGGATCGTGGCGATGTGGCTCTCGTTCCACGCCGGCGCGATGGTGCCCGCGTACGTGCTCGGAGCTGGCTTCGTAGCGGTGTCGTCGCTTCAGGTATTCACGGGGCTGTGCCTCCCGTCGCTGACTCTCGCGACGATTCGACGCCGCCTGAAGAGTTGAGCGGTGCCTCGATGCGCCTAACGGACGTCGATTGGGCTCACGCGGCTCCGTCGAGGGTGAGGAGCGCATTCCTCAGGTCCAGCGTGTCGAGTCCCTGGGTGAACCTCCCTGCCGCCTCGCGGAGGCGTGGCACCCACTCGTTCCCCTCGAGCGAAGCGAGGTTGGCGAGGGCGCGAAGCGCGAAGAAAGGACACTCCTGCGCGTCGGCCATCTCGAGCGCGCGACGGATTGCGGCGCAGCCCTCTTCGCGACGCTCCGGGCCCGACGCCGCGAGGATGACGCCGTACTGCCGGTAGAGCTCCGGTGCGTAGAAGAAGCTCCGTCCCCGGGTCACCAGGGCGATCCCGAGGTCGAGGGCTTCGAGCGCAGCCCCCTTCTCGCCCGCGCGCTCGAGAACGAGAGCGAGGATCGCGTGAAAAACCGGGAGGTCCATTCGGGCGCCGATTGCCTCTGAAGTCCTGATGCCCGCACGGATCTCGCGAACGGCCTCGGCGAAATGTCCCTGGACGCCTTCCGTCCATCCGAGCAGAACGCGCGCGCAGGCGACATGGAACGGAAAACGGAATTCTCGCGCAATGGCCGCGCCGGCATTGGCCATTTCCGCGCAGCGGTCGGTCTCGCCGCGGTAGAAGTGGAGGAACGCCGCCTGGATGTGCGCGCTCGCGCGCGCCAGCTCGTTTCCACTCTGGCTCGCCATCGCGATCGCGCGCGCGCTGTGGGACAGCGCATCGTCGGCGCGTCCCGCGAAGTGAAGCGAGCCGGAGGTCCATCCGTGGGCCTGCACTACGAGGATGAGCGCTTCCAGATCGAGCTCGTTTGGGCCGAGGCCTTCCCACGCTTTGACTGCCTCCTCACCGTGTCGGACCGATTCGCCGTACCGCCCCTGATGCAGGAGCGAGCAGGTGAGGAGCTCGTGCGATTCGAGAGATCGCGCCAGACAGCCGCCCGCATCGAGCGTCATGCGCTCCTCCGCGATCCGCTCGGCCAGCACGTACTCCCCGCGGTACTCGTACATGTTCGCAAGGCCGTAAAGCGTCTGAGAGAGCGACGCCGCGTCGGCGAGCTCCTCGGCGAGCTGTCGGGCGCGGAGGTAGGAATCCTCGGCCGCGACGTCGGCCCAGCCGCGCGTCGCGACGAGCGAGGGGGCCAGCTTGCAGCGAAGCTGAAGCTCCACGCAGTCGCGTTCGGCGGACGGGGGCGCTCCCGCGAGCAGCTCCAGCGCCGCGGTGAGGTGGTCGACCGCTTCGCGATAGGCGTTCCGCTCGATCGCCTGCTCGGCGGCGGACTGGAGATAGCGCGGCCCTCGATGCCTGTCGAGCCCGCGCTGGAAGTGGAGGGCGAGCTCCGGCGCATGCTGACTCTCCCTCCCGTGCCACGCGCGCTCGAGCTCCAGACCCACCTGCTGGTGCACACGCGTTCGCCGGACCGCGGGCAGCCTTCGGTAGAGGACATCGACGTAGAGGTCGTGCACGAACGAGTATCGCGACGTCAGGGAACCGTCGCCCCAGTGCTCGGTTCCGGCAGCTCGAACGATCCCTTCCTCGCGCTCGAGACGCTCGAACTCCCGCTCGAGATCGTCGTCCGAAGCGGGAAGGGATCCGGCCACGAGCGCGATCGGGAACTCCCGGCCGATGACGCACGCGGTCTCGAGGATCCGCTGCTGCTCCGGCTCGAGCTCCGCGAGCTGGTTCTCGATGAGATGCCGGAGCGAATCGGGGACGTCGCGCTCGAGGTCCGCAAGGTCTGCTTCGAGAGTCCACACGTCGTCGCGGCGGCGAACGAGCCCGCGATCGATCCACGAATCGACGAGATTGCGCACGAAGAGCGCGTTTCCCCCGGTCCTCGCGTGGAGGATGGGAGCGAGGCTCTCGCCGAACCGCGCGCCTCCGAAGCGCATGGCCAGGTACGACACGAGCTCCTCGCGGTCGAACTCGGGGAGCGCCACGACCTCGCACTGGCCGCGGACTCGAAGCTCCTGCGTGAGCGCGTAAACGGGATGACGCGCGGCCTTGACGTCGCTGGGGCGCCAGGTCCCGACGATCAGCAGGCGCGCCGGCGCGCTCTGGCGCGCGAGGGCGTCGATCGCGTCGAGCGTGGCGTAATCGCTCCAGTGGAGATCCTCGAGCAGGACGATCATCGGATGCGACGCCGTCAGGCGATCGACGAGCATTCCCAGCTCGCGAAGCATCCTCTCGCCACTTGCGCCGGACCGCGCTCGAAGCTCCGCCACCTCTCCGTCGGAGACGAGCGAAGGCATCTGTACGACCCAGCTCGGGGCGTCCGTCTTCAGACATTCGACGAGGAGCGAGCTCTCGCGAAGATCCGCAAGACGCGCAAAGGCATCGAGCAGAGGCATGTAGGGCTCTCCGCTGCCGCGGTGCTCGACGCACTGGCCCCGCGCCACGAGGAGATCGGGCACGGCGGCAGTGTCCGAGAGAAACGCCTCGACGAGCGTCGTCTTGCCAACCCCCGCTTCCGCGGTGACGAAGACAATCTGGCGTGATCCCTTCAGGGCGCGTCGAAGCGAGTCGACGAGCCGATCGAGCTCGCGCGCGCGCCCGACGAAGCCTGTGCGCGAGCGAGGCGCGGCGGAGACGCCGATCGAGGGAGATGCGACGGGCGATTCGCCGGCGACGCTCTTGCCGGGGGAGGTCTGGTCGCCGGACGTCGTAGCCTCGAACGGAGGAGGCGATGGCTCGCCGCGCTCCTCGACTTTCGCGACGAACCGATAGCCGCGGCCTCGCTGCGTGCGGATTACCGCCTGCGCCTCGCCCGTATCGCCGACCGCCTTACGGGCTTCCTTTACACGGGAGGTCAACGTCGTCTCGGAGACGAAACGGTCGGGCCAGAGCTTCTCGAGGAGCTCCTCCTTCGAGACGAGACGGTCGCGGTGACGCGCCAGATAGGCGAGAACATCGAACACCTGCGGCTCGACCGGCCTCACGGTGCCCGACCGTCGAAGCTCGTACACGCGCGTGTCGAGTTCGTATGGTCCGAACGCGTAGATCATTTCGAAAGGACGATCGTACCGGCGCTGTGCGGAGAGAGTCCAGCGCCAGCGCGGCCGAGGGGCGAAGCGCAGCGCGCTTCCTGGAGAGCGACCCGGATTTCCTCGTTCAGTGTTTCACGGGGCCACGAAACGTTGCAACGTCACGTTGCAACGTTTCGTGGCGCGAATGGGCGAAGTGATGGCAACTCGCTGAATAGTCTGGAGATGATGTCGTACTAGAACCTGGCACGCATCCTGCCTTGGTCCGTGACGGAAGTCTCAGGAGGGTTTCATGGCTCTGTCACGCCGACAGTTCATCAAGATCGGAACCACCACCGCGGGCGCGGCTGCGCTCAGTTCGGGACTGGTGACCGACTGGTGGCGTCTCCAGGCGCACGAGCTCCACGATCCGAGGACCGACGGCGACAAGGTCGTCCCGACGTTCTGTGAGCTCTGCTTCTGGAAGTGCGGAGTGCTCGCCCACGTGCGCGACGGTCGTGTCACCAAGCTCGTCGGCAATCCGAAGCACCCGCTGTCGAACGGGCGCCTTTGTCCGCGTGGGACCGGAGGAGTCGGAGCGCTCTACGACCCGGACCGCCTCAAGAGGCCGATGATCCGCGTCGCGAAGCGGGGCGAGGAGAAGTTCGAGGAGGTCTCCTGGGACACGGCCCTGGACGAGACGGCCTCGCGCATGGAGCAGCTGCGCGCGCGGTACGGCGCCGAGGCGCTCGCCCTGTTCACTCACGGCTACGGAGGCTCGTGGTTCACGCAGCTCGTGAAGGCATGGGGTACGCCTAACGTCGTCGCCCCGTCCTATGCGCAATGCCGCGGCCCGCGCGAGACCGCGTTCGAGCTTACGTACGGGCAGGGGGTCGGCTCGCCGGAGGCGATCGACATCCGCAACGCGCGCTGCATCACTCTCATCGGCTCGCACCTCGGAGAGAACATGCACAACACGCAGGTGC
>JAMPYE010000102.1 GCA_023700825.1 Thermoanaerobaculia bacterium
ATATTCAAGCTCGATTTTTAATCTCTTTAATCGACTACTGTTTCAATCCCTCAATTCGAAATTCGAAATTCGAAATCCTCAATTCGTCTCACCCTCTTCCCATGGCATCTTCCACACTTCCTCGTCCGTCTCGATTCTGGGCAGCTTCGGTGCGCGCCCCTGCTCCTTGAGGCGGTTGAACTCCCAGAGCTTCGAGTACTTCCAAAACGTGTAGAAGGTGTGGAGACCGACGGTGATGAGCCCCGGCGCTCCGTCGAGAAAGCCGAGGTTGATCACGTAGTCGCGGAAGAAGCGGGCAAAGGAGTGGCCGAGGATTCCGAAGGCGGAGACCTCGCGGCCTTCGAGGTGGAGCTGAGTGCCGCCCCACAGGCCGTAACGGGTCATCTTCTCGACCTGGTGGTCGAACGAGCGGATGTAGAGATGTTTGAACTTGTGGCGGAGTCGCCCCACCGGGCCGTTGACGGCGAGGTCGGTGTGGACGCGCCGGTTCGGGTAGCGCGCGTTCTTTCGGTGCATGAGGCGCCGCACGCCGTCGCGCTGCAGGCCGCTGTGGCTCACCGGCTTTCCGAGCACGTAGTTCGCGCGCCCGATCCAGTAGGCCCAGTACTTCGGTCCTGCTTCGAGGACACGGAAGATCTCGTCGCGAAGCTCGGGGGTGACCTGCTCGTCGGCGTCGACGACGAGCACCCAGTCGTTGGAGACGGAGTCGAGCCCGAAGTTCTTCTGCGCGGCCGAGCCGAGGTACTCGCGCTGGATGAGCTTCACGTTCGGGAAGCGTTCGCGGACGAGCTCGACCGTGCCGTCGCTGGAGTAGGAATCGACGAGAACGATCTCGTCGGCCCATTCGAGCGAGCGGAGGCAGGGCTCGACGTGCTCGGCTTCGTTGTAGGTCGTGACCAGTGCGCTGATGTTCGGACGAGGCATGAGAGTCGAATTGAGAATTCAGAATTGAGAGATGGCCTGGTGGCGCGATCGCGAGTCGATCACCGCGGCAGTAACGCTCCCGGCGATCTCTCAATTCTCAATTCTACATTCTCAATTCCACGTTCCTCAGAACGTGTACTGCTTCTCCACGAGGATCCGCGCCCTGCGGTCGCGGATGTTCCGGATTTCGGACTCGATCTTCCGCTCGTACGGGAGCTTCCGGTGGCTCGCGTAGAGCGGCGCGTCGACTTCGATCTTGGCGAGCTCGGCGCCGAACAGCTCGGGCGTCAGGTGGCCGCTCTGCCTCGAGATCGTCGCGTAGTCGTTCGGGTACGAGGCTTCGCTGATCATCGCCACCATGCCCGGGGTCTTGTTGACCTTTTTCCAGATGGCATTCGTCGGCCCGGTGTCGCCGGTGAAGGCGATCGCCTGTCCCTCGATCTCGATGATCACGCCCGAGGTCGGGATGGTGTGGTCGACCAGCGCCGCCGTGAACCCCATTCCGTTGACGACGGTCCGCTTGCCCGCCGCGAGTGCGCGGTAATGGACTGCGGGCTTCCCACCGTGGGGAGGGGGGAACTTCTCGAAATCGGGCCAGATCCTGCCGTTGAAGACGTCGGCATGGAGCATCTCCATCACGCTCTTCTCGGCCACGATCTCGAGCGGCGCCGCCTCCGAGTGGAAGCGGTTCTCGATCAGCGTCGGCAGGTCGCGGATGTGGTCCGCGTGGACGTGAGTGATGAAGATGACTTCGATCTTCGACTGCTGGAGCAGCGTCAGCTTGGAGCCGAGGGTGCCCGCGTCGATCGCCACGCGGTCGTCGATCACGTAACCAGTGAGGTTGTGTGTCGCGTCCGCAGACCCGTATGCACCCAGCACTTTAAGTCTCATCGCGGAATCCGTCGGTCGAGAATGGTGAGCCTATTCTTGCAGTGACGGGGGGCCGTGTCCAGCACGAGGCGAATCGCGAGGGAGTTGTCATCGGCCGGCTCCTGGTTGTTAGATAGGCGAGTCGCGCGCACGAGCGGGCTACTCCAGGCGTTCGCGCACAGGCCAGCGTGATCTTTCGCATACCGTTGGAATCGCCGATCCAGGAGTATGTCGCGACGACGCAGCCCTTGCGCGAGCTACGAACGACGAGCGCCGCGCGCTCAACGACCGACAACTAACAGCAGACGACCGATAGCGAACGACGACGATGAAACTGCCGCATGGCCTCACCCCACAGGAGTACCGCGTTCTCCAGGAGTTCCGCCGCACCGAGAAAGAGGAACTTACCGAAGAGGAGATCAACGGCATCAAGCACCCGCATGGTGGAGGCCTCGAGCCCGCCCGCGCTCTCGCCGCGAAGGGTTTTCTCGCGGGTGCTTCCGAAGGTGCGGGTTTTCGCCTGACCGACAAGGCACGGACGATTCTCGCGGCCAAGCCCGCTCCCGCGGGCGTGGACGCGGAAGCAGCCGCCGAGAGCGCCTGAGCCCCGGCGCTTTTCCACGGAACCAGTCGAGTCCCCGGGCGGCGCCCTTCCCTGAAGCGCGCCGTCGACGGCCGCTCTGCGTTTGCGCAAGTCTATGATCCGTAACGCTTTACGCGCCTAACGCCAGTGCCGTGCGCCCATTGCGGAGGAGCCTCCTGCTCCGCCCGATCCGGTGCCCGGCGCGTCGAGGGTGCACACGAATCTGTGCAGTAGGGTCTGGTCTTGATATTTCTCAACTCTTTTGTTTGTAGTTAATTGACCCATCAGGTGCCGGGTCTGCGCGTACCGTCCCGACGAAGATCCTCGGACTGACCCCTTGACGCTTTCGGTCAACAAGTTTACGATCGCACCGGGGTTGAGAAATGAAGCATGGCAAAACAGCAAGCAAAGGCCACGCCAAAGGCAGCAAAGAAGCCCTCAAAAGCAAAGCCAGCGCCCAAGGCGGTAAGAAAGTCGCCGCCAAAAGCAAAAAAGCCGCTCCCCCTCCCAAAGCCGTCAAACGCAAAGCCGAAAGCCTCCCCAAAGGCGGCGGCAAAGCCGTCCCCAAAGCCGCTGCCAAAGCCGTTGCCAAAGCCGTCCCCAAAGCTGCAGGCAAAGCCATCAAAGGCGGTACCACCGCCCAGGCCGCTCCCGCCCCGCCCGCCGGCGGCAAAGCAGACGCCCGAGGCAAAGCCCCGGCCGACAGTGGCGGTCTCCGCCCAGATATCGCAGCAGCCTTTCAGCGGGTCCTCAAGAAGTTTCCCGACGCCCTCCGTCGCCTCGCAGATTAGTACCGGGATCCGCTACCTGACGGTCGAGGAGCTCGTCGAGCTCCACATGGCTGTGGATCGCGAAGTGGGCGGCCGCAATGCGAGTCCGGGCGTCGTCGAGTCGCAGTTCGGCCTGGTGCGCGCCGTTCAGGTGCCGCAGGCGACGTTCCTCGGGCGAGAAGCCTACGCTGCGTTCTCCGACAAGGCTGCGGTGCTCTTCTGGGGCATCGTCAAGGATCGTCCGTTCAGGGACGGCAACCGCCGCGTCGCACTCGTGGCGCTCTGCGTTTTCTGCGAGCTCAATGGCGCGACGATCGACGCCAAGGTCCTCGACGAGAAGAAGCTCGAGGTCATGACGAAGAAGGCGGCGAGCCATCGCGAGGACGGCATCGCGCCGGAGACCGTCTTCGGCGAGATTCGCAACGTCCTCCGTCTCGCGATACGGCGTCCCGCTCAGGGGAAATAGCCCCGCGGCACGCGGAGCTGCACTCCGCGGACCGAGGTGCTCACGCCGAGCGAGTGCCACGCGTCGCGCCCGTCCGACTCCGTGAGGAAGCGGATGATGTACTGGTTTCGCAGCTCGTCCGAGATCTGCCTGTAGACGCCTTCGAGCTCGGCGGGCTTCCGGATGAGGAACCACGACGCGCCGGCCGACTCGGCGATCCGGCCGTAGCGCTCGGCGTCGAACTTCGCGAGCGGGATCTTGCGCAGCTTTACGAGCAGGCTGTTCTTGATGATCGGGTAGAGCGGCACGCCGGAGTATCGGGCGTAGTGGGCGACGTGGTCGATCTCGAAGTCGCCTCCCTGGTTGACTCCGTCGCTCAAGACGACGAGCGCGCGCCGTCCCGGCATGGTCTGCAGCGTGTAGAGCATCTCGATCGTCGCGTCGTAAAGGTGAGTCTGACCGAGCGGGCGCAAGTCCTCGAGCGAGCGCTCGACGCGCGCGATATCGTCGGTAAAGCCGGTGAGCCAGATGATCCGCTCGCGGAAGGCGACGACGGCGACGCGGTTTCCCCCGCCGAGGATGCTGCGCGCGAAGCCGGCGGCGGCGCGCTTAACGACCGGAAGTTCCTCGAGCATGCTCTCGGACGAGTCGATGAGCAGGATGACGTTGAGCGGCCGGTCGCTCGCGCGCAGGAGGGAGTCGATCTGGCGCGGCGCTCCCGAGTCGAGCAGGGTCAGGTCCTGGACTTCGAGCGGCCGGGCCATCTTCCCTTTCACGGAGAGCGGGATCTCCTGGACGAGCACATCCATCCGCTCGGCCACCGCCCCGTCGAAGAAACGGACGTCGTGGCTCTCCGTGCCTGAAACGGAGGTAGCCGTCACGCGAAGGTACGGTGGCAGAGGCGCGAGGGCCGTGACGTCAAAGCTCGCCTCGTAGGGATCGGTGGAGTCGGAGCCGAGTGACGTCTCGCCGAGAAAGAACTCCACGGACCTCACTGGGTCGGACGGTGGCGCCGAGACCGACGCGCCGATCTTCGCGAGCCCCGATTCGGGGAGTGCCGGCGGCGCCAGCGCCCTCACGCGAAACGGAGGCTGCGGGTCGTTCACCACCAATTCGTCGCCGCCGATCTCGTTCCCTTCCGCGTCGTAGCCGGCGACACGTAATCGCATCCTGCGCAGGTACTTGCCCAGCCGGACCTGGAAGACCATCGACAAACCGGACCGCTCGGAGTGGCGGATGCCGTTGATGAAGAGAACGACGCTTGCCACCTCGGGGCGCGCGCTCACGGGGAGCGAGAGTGTGCCGTGAACGATGCCCGCCGGGCGGAGCGTGATCTTCACCGGCGACTCTTCGCTCGGAGAAGCGCGGCGAAGCGCCTCGGCGTCCTGCGGAACGATCTGCTGCGCGCCCGCCGGCAGGGCGGAGGCGAGGAGCGCGAGAAGGAGAAGAAGAGGGAAGGTCCGGATCACGCCTGCAAGAACGAAGTCGGCCGATCTCCTATTCGTGGCGCGCCTTCGCCGGGTGACAATGGCGGAGCATGACGCCGATCCTCATCGACTCCGACAACGCGATCGAAGCGCCGTCCGGGGATGTCGACGATGCCTTCGCCATCGCCGCGCTGCTTCGCGCGCGAGTGCCGGTCGTCGGGATCGGCGCGGTCGCCGGCAACACCGGCGCGCGCGAGGCGATGGAGGGGAACCGCGCGATCGCGCGGCTCTGCGAGTTCGATGGGCCGCTGCTGCGCGGGAAGGAGCGCGGGGAGGAGGGGCCGTCGGAGGTTGCGCGATGGCTTGCGGTGAGCACGGCGGCGATCCGCGTCGCGGCGATCGGGCCCCTGAGCAACGTCGCCGATGCGCTCGCGATCGACCCTGGCCTTGCGGAACGAATCGAGGAGCTCGTTCTCGTCGGAGGAAACCGCGCGTCGCTCGGGCGCTGGCCGCCGCTCTGGCCGTGGGAGTTCAACCTCGCGAAGGACCGCGCCGCCGCGTCGGCCGTGTTTGCCTCGCGCGCCCGGTTGACGATCGTCCCACTCGACGTCGCGAAGCGAATGATGGTGCGGGGCGGCGAGCTCGACGCGTTGCCGGGAGAGATCGGCCGCTATCTGTGCGCGCGCTCGCAGCGATGGCTGCGCCGGGCGCGACTGCTGAAGTTGCGGGACGGCTTTCCGCTCTGGGATCTGGTCGCGACGATGATGCTGGTCGATCGCGGACCATTTCGCGTCGAGCGAACGCGCGTCCGTTTCACCTCCCGCGGGTGGCTCGAGTTCGGACGAGGCGCGCGCGAAGCCGACGTGGTGGTGTCGTTCGATCGCGACGCGGTCTGGACGGCGTTCGCGGAGCTCGTCGCCGGCGATCGCCGGACTCGCGCTTGATCGACGTGTGCGGAAGCCGCAGGGCTCGCTTCGAAACGGGCTCGTCGGGAGCCTTCTCGCGATCGATCGGGTACGTCACAGGGATTTCCCGCTCACCGGTTACACTCGCGCTGATGAGGCCCGGCCATGCGTGACACGCTCTGGAAACTCGCACTCGCGGGCGGCGACCGGCGATCGAAGGCTTCGCACCGGGCACACGAGCGATTTCTCTCGGAGGTGAGCGGAGTGGCTCTGTCGATCGGAGGAGGGCCGACGCGGATCTCTCCGAGGCTTCGCAATCTCAACATCGCATTCGTCGGCGAGGTCGACCTTCTCGGCGACGCGCACTCGCTGCCGGTCGCGTCAGCGTCGGTGGGCGGTATCCACTGTGAGGCTGTCCTCGAACATCTCGAGTTTCCGGTCACCGCCGTCAGCGAGATGTTCCGCGTGCTTCGCACCGGAGGCCTCGTCTACGCGGCGACGCCGTTCCTGCAGCCGTTTCACGGCTATCCAAGCCACTTTCAGAACTTCACCCTCGAAGGCCACCGGCGTCTGTTCCAGCGAGCCGGCTTCGAAGTGGTGGACGCGGGCTGCTGTGTCGGCCCTTCGTTCGCGATCGCGGAGCTGGTCCGATTCGTCCTGCGCGAGACGTGGCCGGCGGGCATTGCCGGTCGTTATCTCGCCGCGGCGTGGTGGCTCGTCTCGCAGCCGGTTCGCGCGACCGATCTCGTCTTTGCGAACATGCCTGCCGCGCACCTGGTCTGCTCAACCACCTACCTGCTCGCCCGAAAGCCGGCCTCCGTTTGACACGGCCCGCGCCGGGAACGCGCGTCGCGGCGGCGCGTGCGTCGACATTTTCGCGCATCCGGATCGCGCACGCCGGGGAGACAATGGGTGGGCCCATGAACCAGCGTCTCCGACCCTGTCGTGAGGGCGACGAGCATCTCGTGATCGAAGCGATCGAGGAATCGCGAGCGGAGATCGCACCGTTCGCCCCCTGGTGTCACCCCGACTATTCGATCGACGACGCTCGCAAGTGGGTCGCGATGCAGCTCGTGTCGCAATCGCGCAACGCCATCAGCGAGTTTCTCATCGTGTCGGACGACGGGACGCTCCTCGGCGCGTGCGGGCTCAATGACGTCGACCGGCTGAATCGGCGCGCGAATCTCGGCTACTGGGTTCGCACGTCGATGTGCGGTCGTGGCGTGGCGACGACGGCAGTGCGGGAGCTCGTGAGCTGGGCGTTCGCCAGCACCGATCTCGAACGGCTCGAGGTCCTTGTCTCCGTGCGGAACGCCGCGAGCCTGCGCGTCGCCGAAAAGGCGGGCGCGGTGCGGGAAGGCACGCTCCGCCGCCGCCTTCGCCTTCACGGCGAGAACCACGATGCGGTCGTGTTCAGTTTCGTGCGATGAGGCAGGCGAAAGGCGAGAGGCGAGAGGCGAGAGGCGAAGAGTAGGCTCAGGTGGAGTGCGAAGGCGAAGCTTTAGCGGCGGCGCGAAGCGCCGCATGAGTCAAGGCAGAGCATTGGGCAAACGTGATCGAGTTGCCGAACCTCACCCACTTTGCTCCGCGCACGCGACATGTCGTCCCGAGGAGCGAGCGAAGCGAGCGACGAAGGACCTCGCAGGCTGGTACTCTCGCGCAACAGGCCGCAAACCCCGGGTTGACGAGCTCGTGCGTACTACCCTGCGAGGTCCCCTTCGCTGCGCTCAGAACGACAAATCGTACGTTCTGCGCGCGTTCATTCGAGTTGCGTCGCACGCACGGTGGGCGGCCCGGAGTGATGGCTGCTCCGCTCGCGAATGGTACGATCCTGCTCTCGGCACAGCGAGACGAACCGGATTCGAGCGGCGATTTGCATTGCCGTCGAGGAGATCTCATGCAGTTTCGCAGTAGCAGGAAGCGGTCCGCAGGGCTCATCATGGGTGCGGTGCTCGTCGCGTCTCTCGCGCACGGCTCTCTCTTCGGCGCGGAGCATGTCGCCGGCACGAAGGTCTGGCTCGAGCCACCAGCGGGCTTCGCAGCCGAGAGCCAGTTCCCCGGCTTTCGAAACGTAGATTCGGGCGCGACGATCATGGTCACCGAAGTTCCGGGTCCGATCGACCGGCTCCGCTCGGGGATGACGAAGAGCGGACTCGCGGGTCGCGGAATGACGCTCGTCGAGACGAGCGACGTGAAGATCGGAGATCACGACGCGCAGCTGCTTCTCGTGTCGCAGAGCGCCGCCGGTGTCGTCTTCGAGAAGTGGATCGTCGTGTTCGGCACCTCCACCGACTCGGTCTTCATCGTCGCCACCTATCCCGAGAGGAGTGCGAAGACGTTTCGCGAGCCGATGAAGAAGGCCGTGTTGTCGGCGCGATGGAGCCTCGGGGCGCAGATCGGTCAATTCGACGGGCTTCCGTTCCGAGTGCGTGAAAGCGCGGGGTTGAAGATCGCGAATCGCGTTTCGAACCTGCTGATACTGACGGAAGGTGGAGTCGAGGGAACCGTCGCGCCGAACGATCCGCTCCTCGTGGTCGGCGCGTCGATCTCGGAGGTCGACCTGCGGGATCTGGAGGCGTTCAGCGAGACGCGATTGCAGCAGATCGAGCAGATCACCGGCGTGAAGAACGTAACGGGCAGCGCGACGAGGGTCGACGGGCTTTCGGCGTACGAAATCGTTGCCGAGGCCGTGGACGCGAAGAGCGCGACGCCGCTGAAGGTGTATCAACTCGTCGTCGCCGACGGGAGGCGCTACTTTCTCGCGCAGGGGCTCGTCGGAGCGACGCGCGCGGAGGAGTTCCTGTCGCAGTTTCGCGAAGTGTCGAACAGCCTTCGCCGCAGCGACTGACGGCTCGTCGCATCGCGGCATCCCGTTGGTGGCTCAACGCTGATACCATTTCACCGAGCCACATGATGCACGAGCACCGCGCCGAGCCTTCCGAGCGGTTCTCCGACCGGGTCGACGACTACGTTCGCTACCGGCCCGGTTACCCGCCCGAGGTCGTCACGCTCCTTCGCGAGACGACGGGCCTCGCTCCTTCCTGGCGAATCGCCGACATCGGTTCGGGCACCGGGATCTCGACCGCGGTCTTTCTCGACGGCGGCAACGAAGTTTTCGCCGTGGAGCCGAATCGGGAGATGCGCGAGGCGGCCGAGGCGCGACTCGGATCGCGCGCCGGCTTCCACAGCGTCGACGGCACGGCCGAGGCAACCGGCCTGGCCAACGGGTCGGTCGACCTCGTCGTCGCCGCGCAGGCGTTCCACTGGTTCGATCGCGACGCCGCGCGCCGCGAGATGGCGCGCGTGCTTCGTCCCGACGGCTGGGTCGCGCTGATCTGGAACGTCCGGCAGGTGGAGTCGACCGAGTTCCTGCGGGAGCTCGAGGCGCTCCTGCTCGACTACTCGATCGACTACGCGCGCGTACGGCATGAGAACGTGACCGACGAGATCGTGCGCGCGTTCCTTCCGCGCGACTACACGAAGCGGAGCTTCGAGCACGCGCAGGAGCTCGACTTCGAGGGGCTGCGCGGCCGCATCGCGTCGGCGTCGTACGTGCCGGGGCCGGGGCACCCGGCACACGAGCCGCTCTTCGACGAGCTCGCGCAGCTGTTCGAGCGATGCCGGGAGGGCGGGACCGTCCGCGTCATCTACGACGCGGTGGTGCACTCGGGACGGCTGTAGCCGGCCTAACCAGCCGAGGCCACGCGCGGCTCGTCGGCATCCTGGTCGACCTGCTGCTCGCCGGCGATGATCTCCGAGTAGAACTGATCGCGAACGCCGAGAGCGTTCATCTGGCACATGGGGACCATCTTTCCCTGGTAGGGCAGGCGGAAGACGCAGGCGTCGAGGCGCTCCTGGCCGACCGGTGACGCCGCCTCTTCCGGCGACATGAAGTGATGGCTCGTCAGCGTGAGCCCGCCCACCTTGACGTTGCCGAGCGCGAGGTCGCGCACGAGTCCCGCGGCCGAGGTGCCGGCATCACCGCGAAGCCGCGAGTCGAGCCACGGCACGACGCGCCCCAGCAGCCAGCCGGGAGCCGTGCGGAACGCGCCGAGGAAGCGTGCGACCGCCTCGAGCGGGCGGTCGTCGCGGAACGCCATGCCGAGAAGGCCGTGATCGGTGTATTCCTTCATGATCGCGAGATCTTCGGGAGTGTCGCGAATGAGCTGGAGCAAGCGCGGCTTGGCTTCGCCCCTTCGCTCGATCGTCATCACGGGCACGAAACCGGTGCAGTCGGGGTGGCCGAAGTGCAGCGGCTCGGTCGAGCCGATCTCGAGACCGAAGTCCTTCGTCGCCTTGCCGATCTCCTGCCAGAGCTCTGCGGCACTGACGCCCTCGACCGTCTTTCGCGTTCGTCCAACCTGCGCCGCGGGCTGGAAGCTGACGAGCCCGAACGCGTCGCGATTGCGTACGAGCCACCGGATGATGTCGGCGACGTCGGGAAGGTTCTGCCGCGTGATCGTCATCGTCGTCGCGGCGCGCAACCTCGTGCCCGTGCGCTTGCGGACGTCGCGAATCATCTGCGCGAACTCGTCGCGAAGGGGCATCAACTCGAGCTCGGACTTCGGAGAGCGGTAGCCGATCCGTCCCCGCTGCGTGATGTCGATGTGAATCGAGACTTCGGTGAGCCCACCTTCGAGGACGAGCCGGTCGAGGAGGCGGGGATCTTTGCGGAACGAGTCGCCGTGCGTCATCACCATCGGGATGACGCCGATCGAGCGGGCGTAGCTGAGGATCTCGACGAGCTCGTCAGTGGGTCGGAGCGTCACCTCGCCGTCCGTGATCTGGACGTTGCTCTTGGGCCCGAGATACGCGCGGAGCATCCGAAGCTGTTCGAGAATCTTCTCCGTCGGGAGTGCGGGGATGTCGTTGGCGTCCTCTCCGAGGTAGCAGCCGGTACACGAAAAGTCGCAGCGAGGCTGGATGCCGACGGTCGCGCCGCAACCGGTCGCCTTCTGGCCGAGCCCTTGCGTGGGGGTCTTCACGGCCGGCGCGAGGGAGTTCCAGCGATCGGAGAGAATGCGCCGCTTCTCCGGAGTGACCGGATCGACGAACAGGTCCCATGCGCGTTTGAAACTGGGGGGCTGGCCCAGCATCCTGCCACCTCGCAATTCGTGATGACGACTTTCACCCGGGCCTGACGCCCGGCGTGGGGATTCCCA
>JAMPYE010000103.1 GCA_023700825.1 Thermoanaerobaculia bacterium
CGAGCCTCCGGGTATCGGAGAAGAGCAAATCCTTGTGAAACGTGCCCCCGGTCAGAATGTACGTTCCGCGCTCGCTGAATCTATTGGACCGGTGAATGAGGCCAGTCAGGCATTCACCTAAGCTACCTCGGGATTCGAATCAACGAGCCGGATTCCACCGGGAGTAGAAATCAGGACTCGGGTTGGTCCGGCATTCGCCGGACCGCGAAAGCTGCGCTTTCGCACTCCACATCGCTTGAACTTTGGCCGGCGTCAGGACCGCCGCGGCTTCGCCTCGGCCGAGAAAGCTGCGCTTTCGCACTCCACACGGACTACGCGAGGTGAACGACGATCCAGTAGGTGGTCGCGCCGATGAGCGCCGCCCCGGGGATCGTCAGCACCCAGGCCCAGATGATCTGGCCGGCCACGCCCCACCTCACCGCGGAGAGGCGCCGGATCGCGCCGACTCCGACGATCGACCCGGTGATCGCGTGCGTCGTCGAGACCGGGATACCGAAGCTGGTGGCGATGAAGATCGCACACGCCGCTCCCGTCTCCGCTGCGAAACCGCCGACCGGCTGCAGCTTCGTGATCTTCGAGCCCATCGTGTGGATGATCCGCCATCCGCCGGCGAGCGTGCCGAGGCCGATCGCAGCGTGCGCCGCGAGCACGACCCAGAACGGCACGTCGAAGGTCTTGATGTATCCCGCCGTGAGAAGCACGCCGGTGATGATGCCCATCGTCTTCTGCGCGTCGTTCGCTCCGTGATTGAGGCTGAACAGAGCGGCGGACACGAGCTGCAGCCGGCGGAACCATCCATCGACTTTCCCGGGCGTCGTCCGATGACACGCCCAGAAGATGACGAACATCAGGAAGAGACCGAGGAACAGGCCGATGAGCGGCGACAGGACGATGAAGATCAGCGTCTTGGTCCACCCGGAAACGACGATCGCGCTGAACCCCGCCTTCGCGACCGCCGCGCCTGCGTAGCCGCCGATCAGCGCGTGCGAGGAACTCGTCGGAAGGCCCCAGTACCAGGTGAGCAGGTCCCAGACGATCGCGCCGATCAGCCCGCCGAAGATGACGGAGTAGTCGACGACGGCGATGTCGATCATCCCCTTGCCGATCGTCTTCGCGACCGCGGTTCCGAAAAAGAACGCCGCGATGAAATTGAAGAAGGCAGCCCAGATGACCGCCTGCGACGGCGAGAGCACCCGCGTCGAGACGACCGTGGCGATCGAGTTCGCCGCGTCGTGAAATCCGTTGATGTAGTCGAACGCCAGCGCCGTGGCGATCAGACCGACGACGATCCAGAGCTCCATCGCGGCAGCCTCACCCGTGCTTTACGACGATCGACTCGAGCAGGTTCGCGACATCCTCGGCGCGGTCCGTCGCCCGCTCGAGGTAAGTGAGAATGTCCTTCCACTTGATCAGCAGGATCGGATCCTTCTCCTCGTCGAACAACGCGCCGATGAGCCTCCTGTGGATCTCGTCGGCCTCGTGCTCGAGACGGTTGATTTCGATCGCCCGCTCGAGCACTCCCTTGTACTTCTCGAGCTGGCCGAGCGCGGTGTGGATCTCGCGCGTCTGCGCCGTGATCCTCGCGACGATCTCGCGGACGCCGGGGCGAATCGCCGTGATCCGGTAGAGCTGGAACAGGTTCGCCGCGTCGTCCATCGCGTCCATGACGTCGTCGAGCGCGCCGGCGAGCGCGTGGATGTCCTCGCGATCCATCGGCGTGACGAAGGTGCGGTTCAGCCGCTGGAAGATCTCGTGCGTCCAGAAGTCGCACTTCTCCTCGAGCTCGCGGATCTGCGCCGCCTTCTCGTAGACGGGCGGCTCGGTGGCGAGCATCTCCTCGAGGGCGCGGCTCGCGTCGACGAGCAGTCCGGCCATCTGGAGAAAGTCGCCGTAGAACTTCTCTTCCTTCGGGATGAGTCTGAAGCCGGCCATTGGGGCCCTCCTGACGGCGGGCGGATTCTACCAAACCGCGCCTTGCACGGACGGTACGTCGCTTTCGGCGCGAAACGACTCATGTGGCGCAGGCTTTCCTGCCTGCGCGCGGCGCAACGCGCCGCCCAGATGAGGCGAGAGGCGAACGGCGATAAGGCGAGGAGCAGACGCCGGCAGCCCCGGCCTCTTCGGTCTTTCCGCGTTCCGCATTCCGCATTCTCGAGGTCGCCTTCGGCGACGCGCAGGCAGGAGTGCCTGCGCCACATTCAGCGTCTCATGCCACCCGGTCGAGCGGCAACCTCACTTCGAACGTCGAACCCTCGTTGAGCCGGCTCGTCGCCGAGATCGACCCGCGGTGCAGCTGCACGAGATGCTTGGTGATCGCGAGCCCGAGCCCCGAGCCGCTGACCTGCGACCGGCTTCGATCGACGCGGTAGAAGCGATTGAAGATCCGCTCGAGGTCGCGCGCCGGAATGCCGGGGCCGCGGTCGGTCACCCGGACGACCGCCTCGTCCCCGTGACGTTGAACCTCCACCTGCACCGCGCTCGACCCGTCGCCGTACTTGAGCGCGTTGTCGATGAGGTTCGAGAAGACCTGCTCGACGCGGAGGCGGTCGGCCACGAGCTCCACGGGCTCGCCTTCGACGACGACGCCCGGCGCACTCGACGCGCCGAATTCCTGCGCGACGTGAACGAGCAGCCCGCGCAGGTCGAGTCGCTCGGGCCGCAGCACGAGGTCTCCCGACTCGATGGCGTTCAGCTCCGAAAGATCGCGCACGAGCCGCTGGAGCCGGTCGAGCTGCCTCGTCACGATCGACCGCAGCTGCGCCTCGTCCTCCGGAGACAGCCCTCCCATTTCGAACGTCTCGACCGCCGAACGGAGCCCCGCCATCGGCGTACGCACCTCGTGCGAGAAGTCGGAGATGAAGTCGCGCCGGATTCCCTCGAGCCGCTCGATGAGCGAGACGTCGATGAAGAGCGCGACGGCTGCTGCATCGGAAAACTCCTTCACGGGAAAGACGCGAACCTCGATCGTCCGTTGCCGTCCCTCCGCGTCGACCGACTCGCGGTACGACGAGGTCTCCCCTTCGAGGGCGCGGTCGACCGCCGTGGCGAGCTGCGCGCTTCGCACGACCTCGAGAAACGGCTTTCCGATGAGCGAGGTGTGGATGTCGACGAGCTCGGCGAGCCGACGGTTCGCGAGCACGATCTTCCGGTCGCGCCCGACCGCGAGCAGCCCTTCGCCGATCGAGTCGAGGATTTCGACCGTCAGTGCGCGGTTCTGGTCGAACCTTTCGTTGAGTTGCAGCGTCTGGTGGCGCCATTCCTCGAGAATGCGCGCAAGGTCCGCGAGCTCGGGAAAGAGCCCCGTTTCGAGCGACATCTCGTGCGCTTCGCGCCCGACGAGAGCGCGCGTTCGATCGGTAAGCGTTTCCACTTGGCGCAGCCTTGCCTGTCCGAAGAGGAAAAGTCCCGTGAACGGAAGGGTGAAGAGCACGAGGACGACCACGACCGCCGCGACGACGAGCCTCCCGGCGTCGAGCCCGGTCTCCACGTGAAGGAAGAGCGCGACCGCGATCGCGAAGATGATGGAGAGCAGCCCGACGAACGAAAGGAATCGAAGCAGGGACGCCGTCGAGCGCATCGCTCCCGGCCTCTCACACTCTGATGCCGGCGCCGGCCCGCACCGCGGGCTCGAACCGGTAGCCGGTGCCGATCACGGTCGTGATCCGGTCCTTGCCGATCTTCTTTCGCAGATTGCGAATGTGCGCGTCGACCGTGCGCGTCTCGACGTCCTCCGACATCTGCCAGACCTCGGAGAGGATCCGATCGCGCGAGACGACTGCCGGGCGGCTCCGGATCAGCATCCAGAGCAGTTCGAACTCCTTCTTTGCGAGACGGACCTCCTCCCCCATCACGTGCACGCGGAACGTCTTGCCATCGACCGAGAGCTCGCCGTCGTCGTAGCTCGACGCCGCGTCCTCGTAGCCACGGCTGCGGCGCAGAATCGCCTGGATGCGCGCGACGAGCTCGCGCACGCTGAAGGGCTTGGTGAGGTAGTCGTCGGCGCCGAGCTCGAGTCCGGTGACGCGGTCGCGCTCCGAGGTGCGTGCGGTGAGCATCAGGATCGGCAGGCCGCGCGTCGCCGGATCGCGGCGAAGCTCGCGGCAGATCGTGAAGCCGTCGAGGTCGGGGAGGTTCAGGTCGAGGATCAGGAAGTCGAACGCCGAGCGCTGAACCTCGAGCAGCCCTTCCTGGCCGTTCGCGAAGTGCTCCACCTTGTGCCCTTCGCGCTCGAGATTGAGCTTGATGGTGAACGCGAGGTCCGCGTCGTCTTCGATGAGTGCGATTCTGTTCATCCGTCTCTGGTTCCCGTCGCGCGCGCCGGGTCAGACCCCCGCGTGCTTGACCACGTTTCCCTCCACGAGCCAGACCACCAGCTCGCAGATGTTGGTGGCGCCGTCGGCGATCCGCTCGAAGTACTTCGCGACGAAGGTGCGGCGGATCATGGGAGAGATGTTCCTCGCGTCCTCGAGCATGTAGGTCAGATGCTCGCGGAACGACTGCTCGGTGAGCTGGTCGGCCTCGTCGTCGCGCGCGATGACTTCCCTCGCGAGCGCGGCATCGCGATTGACGAGCGCCTCGAGCGCGTCGCGGAGCATCCGCTGCGCGGCGCGGGCGAGCGGGAGGACATCCGGGTTCTTGAGCGGAGGCTCGGCCCCGAGCTCGACGACCCGCTCGCAGACATCTTGCGCGAGGTCGGCGATCCGCTCGATCTCGGGCGTCGCCTTCATGATCGTCGCGATGACACGCAGGTCACCCGCCGCCGGCTGCATCTTCGCAATCAGCTCGAGCGCGTACTGGTCGATTTCGAGCTCGTGCCGGTCGACCTCGTCGTCACGCGCGATCACAGCCTCCGCGAGCGCCACGTCCCGCTCCTCGAATGCGCGGATCGACTTCGCCACCGCATCCTCGGCCTCGGCACCCATGCGGAGCAGCAGCTCCATCAGGTGGCTGATCTCGTCGTCGAAATGTCTGTGCATCGTGCGATCTGCTCCCTCGGCTCCGTTCTGCCTACAAGTATGCGGCAGAGTGCTCGGTTTTTCCGACGCGAGCCGGAGGCTTCAGGATTCCGCGTCAATCTACGCGCCGCAGGGAAGGATCCGCGGAAGTCCTCGTAAATTCGGGGTAAAGACGCGCGGCCGGCGCCAAGTCTACGCGACTGTACGAACGCACCAGCGGGGGGAGGACATGACCTCGCAGCGGAACCTGACGGGCGACCCACTGGTTTCGTAGGGGCGACGCGGTGCGTCGCCCGTTCTCCTGCCAGCCAGGCGTCCCCGTTCGCGGAATCACTGTCCTTCGACCTGTAAAGATGTCGCAATGGAACGGAAACGATGTCCTCGCCGATTCGCCCGTCGCGCCGTTTCCAGTGCTCGCCACAAGGAGCTCCGAGCTCTTTCTCCCTGCTCTCGTCTCTCACCATTCCACCGGGCCACGAGGGTGACGAAGCCAGGCGATCTCACCTTGAATCAATGAGTTGCGCCGGGCACGGCGAACACGAAGCTACGCCGGCCAAGGAACGAAGAGAGGCGGGATCGTGAGGCAGCTCACATTCGCTTAACCCGCTGGCACGTGGCTTGAAATTGATCCCGGCGTGAAGCGGCGGCCTGGAGCCATCGCGAAAGCCCTGAGGAGGACATCATGAGAAACAAGACCGTGATCATCGTCGCCATCGTGAGCATCGTCGCTGCGTCATGCATCTCCAGCGACGATCCGAACAAGAGGACGAAGCAGGGCGCGGCCGTCGGCGCGGCAGCGGGTGCTGTGGTCGGCACCATCGTCGGCCACCAGAACGACGAGAAGGGCGAAGGTGCGGTGATCGGTGCGGCAGCAGGCGCAGGCATCGGCGCGCTGATCGGCCGGCGGATGGACAAGCAGCAACAGGAGCTCGAGAAGCTCGAAGGCGTCGAGGTGACGCGAACCGCCGAGGATCAGATCGACCTCGCGATCAAGAACGAGATTCTCTTCGACGTCGACTCGGCAACGCTCCGTCCGCGTGCGAAGACCACGCTCGAGGAGATCGCGGAAGTCTTCCGTGAGTATCCCGACACGAACCTCCGCGTCGAAGGGCACGCAGACTCGACCGGCAGCGACGCGCACAACCAGCGCCTCTCCGACCGCCGCGCCGAGAGCGTGAGCAACTACCTGGTGATGCAGGGCGTGAGCGGCGCGCGCATCGACGCGATCGGCTTCGGTGAAAGTGAGCCGAGAGCGAGCAACGCCACCGCCGAGGGCCGGCAGCTCAACCGCCGCGTCGAGATTCGAATCAAGGCGCAGGGCTGACGCAGGCCACGCAGTTGCAGCCTAACCAGCACGGAAACGCGAGCGGGGCTCTTCGGAGCCCCGCTTCGCGTCTTCGAGCGCTTCTCGAGGATGGGCAGCCCACGACTGGAGGGGAGTTCGGCCTCGCTCGCACGGATAGAGTCGCGCGCCCGATCGACCGGATATAATCCCGCCGCGCATGTCCGACGCCCTCGAGTCGCCTCCTCGTGACAGCCGGCGGTGGCTCTTCTTCTCACGGGTGAGAGCGATCCTCGCGCGTTCGAGCGCTCTCGCCATGTTCGCCGGTGCTGCCGCAGGCGGCGCCCTTGCGATCTTCCTCGCACCCGCTCTGCGCCCCATGTTCTCCGTTCCCGAAGGCGGCGTCGGAGCGATCACCCGGATGCAGTATCCGAAGGGCTGGGACTACGCGGTCGTCGCGCTGATCGCGGTGGTCGCGGCGCTCTGCGCGCTCTTCGCCGGCGCGCTGTCGGCCTTACCGCGCAATGCCTCGGCCGGGCTTCCGGAACCCGGACCACTTTCGGCTGCGAGGCGACGGTTCCGCTGGATCGCCATGCTCGCGGTCTTCGTGCTGATGATCTTCGTCCACGATCACCCCTATCTCTTCATGGACATGTTTCACGAGGGAGAAAGGCTCACGCCCGCCTCGGTGCTACTCGACGGCGGACGCCCCTACAAGGACATCTTCTTCCTGCACGGCTTCGCCGTCGATGGCGGGCTGGACGCACTCGTCGTCGGTGACCCGCCGAGCCTGCTGCGACCGAGGCGGTTGCAGACGATCCTCGACGCGGCGACCCTGGCTCTTCTCGTCCCGATTGCCGTCGAGTTGTGTGCGACCGCAACCGGCGCAGCGTTCGCCCTGCTCGCCGGGTTGTCGGCCGTGGCGGCGGGTTGGCTCCCGGTCTTTCCCTTCTTCCGCTGGGCTCCCCTGCTCGGAGCCGTCCTGCTGTTCCTCCACTACGTGCGCACGCCACGGCGCCGATTCCTGGTCGGTGCGCTGAGCACAGCGAGCCTCGGTTTGCTCTGGAGCCTGGAGATCGGAACCTACTCGGTCGCTGCTTCGGCGGGCGTGCTCGCCTGGCTCTGCCTGCAAAGCCAGCGGCCGCCGGCGAAGGACCTGGGCATCGCCGCGACCACGGCACTTGCGCTCCCCGTCGCGATCCTCTTGCTCACTCGCGCCGACCTCATGCTCTTCCTGCGCGACTCGTTCGTGATCGCTCCCGGATCGATCGATGCGATCTGGTCGTTGCCGGCGCCCGCGCTGCCCGATCTCTCATCGCTCCTGAGCCCGAAGGCTCTCTTCGCCTGGCTCGACAGCGACGCGGCAAGGTATTACCTACCCTCCGCGTTCTACGGATTCCTTCTCGCACTGGGCCTGAGGGAATCGGCCGCGGGCCGCTCGCGGAACGCGGCCCGCGTGATCATCGTGGCCCTGTTCTCGATCGTCGTCTTCCGCAGCGCCGCGGGAAGAGTGGGATGGAGCCACATCCGGTTCGGCATTCCGCTCCTAGGCATCGCGATGACGGCGTTCGCGCTCGAGCCGGCGGCGCTGCGCCTGAGGGCACGCGGACGCCAGTGGACCGTTGCAGGATTGCTCCTCCTCCTCGCCGTCGTGCCGTTCGTCCGATACGTCGAGATCCCGGAAAACCTGGAGGCATCGAAGAAGCTGATCGCCGGCTGGCCGGCGAGGAACCAGCACGACGGTCTCGTCCACTACCCGACGGAGCGCGGGCGCGGGATCTTCACCTTCCCGAAGAATCGGGAGGATCTTGCCGCGATTCTCGCGTTCAACGCGCGATTCCCGGAGGACGCGACGATGTTCGACCTGTCGAACGAGCGCGCCCTTTACTGGTTCCTCGCGCGGCGGCCCGCCGTCCGGAATCCCGACCTCGCGATGCTCTCCAATCCAAGGCTCGGTGCGGAAGCGCTCGCGCAGCTTCGCGAGCGTCCTCCCGCATTCGTCATCCTCGAAGGGTTGCCGGAGCTCGCGCAATTCGACGGCATCCCTCACCGCGAGCGGATTCCCGCAATCGCCGTCTGGATCGACGAGAACTACCCGAACCGCGAAACGGTGGGGCGCTGGGTGGTGGGGCTCCCGGCGCCTGGCGAAGGCCGTTGACCAACGTGCCAACACGAGCGCTCCGAAAGCATGCCCTGGAGCTTCCACCTCTTCACGCCGGCGCGAGGCGGCGTTCTTCGTTCCCGGCTCGCGAATTCGATCACGGTACCGATCATCGAAACCGAAATGTCGAATGTCGAATGGAGAATGAAGAAGACCGGCGCTGGCGGCTCACCGACACTTCGTCATTCGCCATTCGTCATTCTTCATTTCGGTTTCTGTAGCGGGAGCGGGGAAGGTCTCGATGTCCCCTGAGCCTCGCACGAAGAACCGAAGCCACGCCTAACTACCCCGGCGGCGTCTCTCCCAGGTGCAGGCCGACGCTGTTCTTGAGCACGTAGTCGAGCTCCCACTTGTCCGAGAAGAGGATCGCCCGGTGGCCGTGCGAGTTCTCGACGAGGATCGAGTTGCCGGCGTAGTGCAGCGTGTCGGGCACCTTCCCCTCGACGCTGAGCCAGCGCGCCATGCGGTAGGAAAGGCGCTGCAGCGTCGTCTCGACGTTGTACTCGTCGCGCAGGCGCGTCTGCAGGACGTCGAACTGCAGCTCGCCGACGACGGCGAGGATCGGCTCGCACCGGCGCCCGTCCGCGTCGAACAGGAGCTGCACGACCCCTTCCTCCTCGAGCTGCAGGATGCCTTTCTCGAACTGCTTGCGCCGGTCGACGCGAGCGGGGCGCAGGCGGGCGAAGTGCTCGGCGTTGAACCGCGGGATCGCGTCGAACCGCACGCCCTCGCTCTCGGCGACCGAGTCGCCGATGCGGAAGAGCCCGGGGTTGACGAAGCCGATGACGTCGCCGGGATACGCGGCTTCCACCGTCTCACGATCGCGCGCGAAGAGGCGGTGCGGCCGGGTCATGCGCACCTTGCGCCCTAGGCGGGGATGGAAGACTTCCATGTCCTTCTCGAATCGTCCGGAGCAGACACGGAGGAACGCGAGGCGGTCGCGGTGGCGCGGGTCCATGTTCGCCTGGATCTTGAAGACGAACCCGGTGAACTCTTCGTTCGTCGGCTCGATCATCCCCTGCGTGCTGCGCTTCGGAGTCGGTGAAGGAGCCAGCTCCAGGATGGCGCGCAGGAACGGCTCGACGCCGAAGTTGTTGACGGCGCTTCCGAAGTAGATCGGCACGAGGTTGCCGTCGAGGAACCGCGCGCGATCGAACTCCGAGCCCGCCGAGTCGAGAAGCTCGCCCGCTTCCTTCAGCTGCGCCCAGGCGGACGCGCCGATCGTGTCTCCCAGCGTCGGGTCGTCGATGCCGCTGACGCGATCCGGCGCCTTCTTCGCGTTGCCCATCCGCTCGAAGCGATGGACCATCTTCGCGTGCAGGTCGTAGACGCCCTGAAAGGTCGGACCGTCCCCGATCGGCCAATTCATCGCGACCACGTCGATGAGCAGCTCCTTCTCGATCTGGTCGAGCAGCTCGAACGGGTCGAGGCTCGGCTGGTCCATCTTGTTGATGAATCCGAGGATCGGGATGCCACGGTTGCGGCAGACGTGGAAGAGCTTCCGGGTCTGCGGCTCGATGCCCTTGGCGCCGTCGAGAACCATGACCGCGCAGTCGGCAGCGTGAAGTGTGCGGTAGGTGTCCTCGCTGAAATCCTGGTGGCCCGGGGTGTCGAGCAGGTTCAGGCAGTGGCCGTCGTACTCGAACTGGAGGACGGTCGAGTTGATCGAGATCCCGCGGCTCTGCTCCATCGACATGTAGTCGGAGGTGGCGCGCCGCTGGTTCTTGCGCGCGCGGACCGAGCCCGCCTCGTCGATGGCGCCCCCATAAAGGAGCAGCTTCTCCGTGAGCGTCGTCTTGCCCGCGTCGGGGTGCGAGATGATCGCAAAAGTGCGCCGCCGCGCGACTTCCCGGGCGAGAGCGCCGGCTGGTTGATCGTTGCTCATCGTGCGGCAGCCGCAAGTTGCAGCCGCCCGGACTTATTCCTTTGACGTGGCCGGCGATCCGACTCCCGCGGCGCGCCGCACGAGCCGAGCCGGCGTCACCCACGAATTGCCGTGGTAGGATCGGGGCGATGCGAATCCGTGCGAAGAATTCGAGAGTCGCGCTCGCGCTGATGCTCGCAGCATCGTTCTTTCTCCCCTGTTTCGACTTCTGTCCCGAGGACGACGGCGGCGAGAACTGTCCGCCTGTCTGCGTGAGTTGCCTCGGCTGTCCCCGAACCTCGACGATGACCCCGTCCGTCGCCGGATCGATCGTGGCCGCGGATTCCGTCGGAGCTGCGCCGCGCGGCATCGTCAGGTGCGCCTTGCCAATCCTCCCGGACGACATCCCTCACGTCCCGCTCGCCTTCGCCGCCTGACCGTTCTCCCGTTCCGCAATCTTCCGACCAGGAGACCCTTGCCGATGCGTACCACGGCCCGGATGGCTGTATTCTCACCCTTCATTCTGCTGATTGCCGCTGCTGTTGCAGGCGCCGAGCCACTCACGCTCGATGGCGCGCTCGCCATCGCCCGCGAGCGCGCCCCGGCGATCGTCGCCGAGAGGCTCCGTCTCGGCGAAGCACGCGCCCGGGCGGCGTCCCAGCGTCGCTTCGCGACGTCGAACCCGGAGCTCGA
>JAMPYE010000104.1 GCA_023700825.1 Thermoanaerobaculia bacterium
ACGGAAATTATTGGAAATAAATAACTTACCAATAATCTACGGATTGTGGAGTGCCGGGCGGCCCGCCGCGCCGAAAATTCACCTCGGCCGCGGAATAGAGTCGTGATTCAGGTTCGTTGCAGGACCCGTCAGCAACGGGATCGGCGGTTGACCGTCTCCCCGCGCGCCACCTAAAATATAGGTCACCCAGCTCCCGGGGGAGCGCGAGAAGGGGGGGATATCCAGTGCCTCTGGTTCACGTAAAAGAGGACGAGTCGTTCGAAAACGCACTTCGCCGCTTCAAGCGGAAGTGTGAGAAGTCGGGCATTCTGTCCGAGCTAAAGAAGCGCCAGCATTACGAGAAGCCGAGCGAGAAGCGAAAGCGTAAAGCGATCGCTGCCCGCAAGAAGGTCCTTCGCAAGCTCGCTGAGGATCGTCGTACCAGCTACTAGGTCGACGCGACTCGACAATGTTTTGAAAAGGGGCTCGTCGAGCCCCTTTTCTTTTTTCGGTTGGAAGCTCGGAGACCCATGACCCGCGGATTCCTCAACGAAGACTCCCTCGACCCTGCGCTCGAGACGCTCGAGTTCGGCGCGATCCTCCAGATCGTCGCGCTCGAGGCCAGAAGCGAGCCGGGGCGCGCCTGCCTCCTTCGCCGCCGACCCGGGCGCGATTTCGCCGAATGCGAGCTGGGCCAGTCGCGCCTCGCCGAGATGGTGCGGCACAACTCGTCGGACGGCCTCCTCCCCCTCTCCGGCCTCTCCTCGGTGACGGAGCTTTTCAACAGCGAAACGGTTCCCGAGCTCGAGGAGTCGTGGCGGGCGCTGCGCGCCTGCCAGGCAGCGCAGGTCGTGCGCGAGGCGTTCCTGCGGGACGACGGATACCCGCACCTCCGCGAGCTCGCCGAGACGATCGACGACCTCTCCCCCGTCATCGACGCGGTCGGCAAGTTCTTCACCCGCGACGGCAAGCTGCGCGAGGACGCGTCCCCCGAGCTCCGATCGCTCCGCTCGAAGATCATCGCGAAGCGCGCGGCGATCCAGAAGACGCTCCAGGGGCTGATGCACGCGCATCCCGACGCGATCCAGGACGAGATCATCACGATCCGCGGCGACCGCTACTGCATCCCGGTCCGCGCCGACCGCCGCAGCGACGTCCAGGGAATCCTGCACGAGCGCTCGGGATCGGGCGCCTCGTTCTTCGTCGAGCCGCTCTCCATCGTCGAGCCTAACAACGAGCTCGCCGACCTGCTGATCCACGAGCGCGAGGAGATCGCCCGGATCATGCGGATGATCGGGCAGAAGCTGTTCGACTTCGCCGGGCCGATCCAGAGCGCCGTCCGTACCGCGGGCGAGTTCGACGCGATCCAGGCCTGCGCCGTCGTCTTCGTCTCCCTCGACGGCTCGCGCCCCGAGTTCTCGACCTCGGGCGAGCTCCGCCTCGTCGACGGCCGTCACCCGCTCCTCGACCAGAGGCTCGCCGACCTGCGAGAGTCCGCGTTCGGCGAGCAGCCCCGCGGCGTCGCCATCGTTCCCACGTCCTTCAACCTCGGGGGCGGCCGATCGGCGTTGCTCATCAGCGGCCCGAACGCCGGCGGCAAGACCGTCGCGCTCAAGACCGCCGGCCTCGTCGTCGCGATGGCGATGTCGGGGCTTCCCGTTCCGGCGGGCGAAGGGACCATCATCCCGATCGTCGACCGCCTTTGCGTGCTCATCGGCGACGACCAGGACGTGCTCGAGCATCGGTCGACCTACTCGGCCTACCTGCTCCGCCTCAAGTCAATCATGCGCCTCGCGACGAAGCGCTCGCTCGCGCTGATCGACGAGCTCGGATCGGGAACCGATCCCGAGGAGGGCGCGGCGCTCTCCGCCGCGGTCATCGAGCACTTCCTCGAGACCGGCTGCCCGCTCGTCGTCACGACGCACATCGGCGCGCTCAAGAGCTTTGCGCTCACCGACTCGCGCGTCGAGAACGCCGCGATGGAGTTCGATGTCGAGTCGGGGCTCCCGACGTTCCGGCTCATCCCGGGCGTGCCTGGCCGCAGCCGCGCGATCGAAACCGCCGAGCGGATCGGCCTGCCGGCCACGATCATCGCGTCGGCACGCGAGAAACTTGGCGGACGCTACGGCGACATGGACCGCCTGATCCGCGAGCTCCAGCAGCGCACCGACGAGATGCTCGCGGCGCGCGACGAGCTCCGCGTCAAGAACGAGTCGCTCGACGCGCAGCTCGCCGACCTGCAGCAGCGGCTCGACGACACGAAGCGCGAGCGCGCGAAGCTCGCCGAGACGTATCGCGACGAGATCGAGGCACTCAAGCGCGAGGTGCGCTCGAAGGTCGCCGACGAGCTCAAGGCGATCCGCGCGATGGACGTCAAGCAGCGCGAAAAGCTTCGCCCTGACGGCGTCTCCGCGGAGCTCACCCGCGCGCTCGAGCAGCGCGCGAGCGCCCTGCCCTCCTCCGATCGCACTCTCGTCGCCGGCGACAAGGTCCGTCACCGGACGCTCGGCATCGAGGGCGAAGTGCGCGAGATCTCGGGCAACAAGGTGACGATCCGCGCCGGCTCGAAGAAGATGCAGGTCTCCGCGTCGGACCTCGCCTTCGTCGAAGGCGTGCGCCGCGAGTCGGCCGCGAGCGACCGCCCCCGCTCGCGCGACGACATCTCCGAGGCGCCCGAGGCGGAGGCCGAGCTCAATCTCGTCGGCTTCCGCGTCGAGGACGCCATCGAGGAGGCCGACCGCTTCATCGACAAGGCACTGCTCGCGGGGCGGAAGGCCGTGAGGCTGATCCACGGATTCGGCACGGGAACTCTGCGGCGCGCGCTGCGCGATCACCTTCGCACTCACCCCGGCGTTCGCGCCCAGCGACCTGGCGGCGAACGCGAAGGCGGCGACGGCGCCACGATCGCGACGCTCGACGTTTAGAGAAAGCAGGCGGAGAGCCGGCGAGCTCCCGCAGCGGCGGCAGCCCACCCTGCGAGAGGCAACTGATCGAGGCGAAGCCGCGCCTCCCCGATCTTCAGCCTGCTTTGGCCTCTGGCCTTTGGCCTCCGTCCCGAAGGCAAGCGCCACCGGCCGACGCGATACACTACCGACTCGCCGAAATGTCCTTCATCGACCTCAACGACACGATCATCGCGCAGGTCCGCGAGGCCGCCGACATCGTCGACGTGATCTCCCAGGTCACGCCGCTCAAGGCGGCCGGACGCTCGCACAAGGGACTCTGCCCGTTCCATCGCGAGAAGACCCCGTCGTTCAACGTCGATCGCTCCCGCGGCTTCTTCCATTGCTTCGGCTGCGGCGTCGGCGGCGACGTGTTCAAGTTCGTGATGCTCACCGAGCGCTTCACCTTCCCCGAGGCGGTCGAGTACGTCGCCAATCGCGTCGGCATGACGCTCCCGCGTCGATCGACGACGAAGACACGGGACACCGACAAGGAAGAGCTTCTCGAGCTCCTCGAGGAAGCGAGCTCCGCGTTCCATCAGTCACTCGGATGGACTCCGAACACGGCGCAGGCGTACCTCGACAAGCGCGGCGTGAGCGCCGAAGTCCGCTCGAAGTACGGGCTTGGCTACGCACCCGACTCCTGGGACTACCTGCTGACGCGGCTCGGCCGGAAGTACTCGACCGAGAAGCTCGAAAAAGCCGGGCTCATCCTCCCTCGGAAGGGCGGTTCGGGCTTCTACGACCGATTTCGCAACCGGCTCATCATTCCGATTCACTCCGAGGCGGGGACCGTGATCGGCTTCGGCGGTCGCACGCTCGACGGGAGCGACCCGAAGTACCTGAACTCTCCCGAATCGCCGGTGTTCAACAAGTCGCAACTGCTTTACAACCTGCACCGGTCGAAGCAGAACATCCGCCGCCTCGACCGCGCCATCCTCGTCGAGGGCTACTTCGACTGCATCTCCCTCGACGACGCGGGCGTTCCCGGAGTCGTCGCGTCGATGGGGACCTCGCTGACTCCCGGCCAGGCGTCACTCGTCGCCCGCTACACCAGGCGGATCGTCGTCTGTTACGACGGCGACGACGCCGGACGGAACGCGACCCTGAAAGCGGCGCCGGTGCTTCTCGCGTCGGGGCTTCACGTCGAGGTGTTCAACGTCGGGCGCGGGCACGATCCCGACACGTTCATCCGTGAATTCGGCGTCGATCGCTACATCGAGGAGATCTCGAACTCGAAACCGCTGATCGACTTCGCGCTCGAGACCTGGGCTCCCGACCCGTCGACGATGTCGAGCGCCGCAAAGGAGGAGAAGCTCGCCGCGCTCGCGCCGATCCTCGCCTCGATGAGCGGCGTCTCCAGAAACGACGCCGCCCAGAAGACCGCCGACTGGCTCCGTCTCCGCTTCGAAACCGTGTGGGACCGGGTCAAGGGACCTTCGACCGCGGTCGCGACACCCTCGCGCCTGGCTGGCGGCAACTCCTCGCGCAACACCTCGGGCGAGAAGCACCTGCTGGCGGCCCTCGTGCAGGATTCTGTGCCCGCGGCGCTAGCGGCTCGAATCCGGGAGGAGTTCTTCGGCGATCCGCGCTGTCGCGCTGTGTTCCATGAATGGGCGGCGCTGCGCGAAGCGGGCGAAATCGACTTCAACGAGCTCGGCACGCGGCTGAGGGGTGAGGACGAGAACGCGCTCCTGGCCGAGGTAGTTCACTGGCCGGAGATCATCCCGGACCAGCTCGAGCAGATCGTCGCCCCGATGGAGAGGGCCTGGATCGAGGCCCGCCTCGATGATCTCCAGCGACGGATTCAGGCGGGCGAGGAGCCGATCGAGCCGCTGTTCTCCGAGAAAATGGAGTTGACGAAGCGTTTCCGTGACATCGTCCGCCGCTGAATTTCGGCCCGAAACCCCTCGAATCCCGATCTTCCAATCTCGATTCGCCCTTGACCCTTGCTTTCGGAGCGTTCCGGACCGACGTTGAAGGGCGACTGTTTTCCGGATTGGCGGCAGCCACGGGGGCCGAGAAGGGAGGCCGGGGACACGGTCGCAGGACGGGTGCGGACTCAACAATGCGTGAACTCTCGCGCGCAGGCGTAACTCCCCGCCGGAAGTAACGTACATCCCTCTTGCGTTGAAATATTTGCCCGGACCGGGTGATTACTTGTGTGACCTTCGCCGAGCGATCTGAATCAGTGACCGGTTCCCACGCTGAGAATGCCAAATCCCGCATGATGCGCTCCCCGGCATCGCCGATTTCTGCGAAGGTCAACGCAGTCCCGGACTCGATGGGACTCTGCAGCTTCTAATTCACACGGAGGAACGAGAAGCACGATGGCTCGATCAAGACAGTCTGACCTGGAGCTGGAGATCCTCGAGGAGAACGTCGGCGACCTCGCAATCGAGGAGAAGCACCCCGAGGTGAAGCAACTCGTATCCCTCGGCAAAGACAAGGGCTTCCTCCTTTACGACGAGATTTACGAGATTCTTCCCGAGGAGCTCACGAGTGTCCCCGAGGAGCTCGACGAGATTTACATCCGCCTCGCCGACCTCGGAATCGAAGTCGTGGACGACGCCGAGCGTCCCATCCCCGTCGTCAAGGAAGAGACCGAAGAGAAGGAACCCGCGGAAGCTCGCGAAGAAGCGCAGCCCGAAGTCGTCACCCCGGCCGCGAGCGTCATCGACAAGACCAACGACCCGGTGCGCATGTACCTGCGCGAGATGGGCACGGTCAAACTGCTCGACCGCGAGGGCGAAGTCGAGATCGCGAAGAGGATCGAGCACGGCGAGCGCCGCGTGTTCAAGGCCCTTTCGCAGAACCGCATCATCCTCGACGAGATCGTCAAGATCTACGAGGCGGCGAAGAAGGACCCGAAGGTCATCAAGGAGATGATCGACCTCGCGACGCCGGACGAGCTGGAAATCGTCGATCCGAACGACGTGAAGACGATCAACAAGATCGCCGAGATCATGAAGATCTTCGAGCAGATCGCCAAGCTCGACAAGAAGATGAAGGACGCCCACACGAAGCAGGGCGAGGCCCGGACGAAGAAAGCGCAGGCGCTCTTCGAGAAGAGCCTCGACAAGTGGGGCCGCGACCTCGCCGACAACCTGCGTCTGGTCGACTTCACTCCCGCGACGCGCAATCGGATGATCAACAAGCTCCGCGACATCGACTCCGAGTTCGGACAGGTGGCGTCGGTCATCCGCAAGGACGAGGCCGTCCTCAAGCGCGAGAAGGACCGTTCGCGCCGCGACTTCTACAAGAAGCGCGTCGCGAAGTACCAGGAGAAGCTCGGCGAGATCGAGAAGCTCTACGCCTGCAACCACGAGGAGATCCGTCGCACGGTCCGCGAGATCGCGGGCGGTGAGGTCGAGGCCGAGGGGGCGAAGCAGGAACTGATCGTCGCGAACCTCCGCCTCGTCGTGTCGATCGCGAAGAAGTACACGAACCGCGGACTGCAGTTCCTCGACCTCATCCAGGAAGGCAACATCGGCCTGATGAAGGCGGTCGAGAAGTTCGAATACCGCCGCGGCTACAAGTTCTCGACCTACGCGACGTGGTGGATCCGCCAGGCGATCACCCGCGCGATCGCCGACCAGGCGAGGACGATCCGCATCCCGGTCCACATGATCGAGACGATCAACAAGCTGACGCGCACCTCGCGCGCGCTCGTCCAGGAGCTCGGCCGCGAGCCGACGGCCGAGGAGATCGCCGATCGCATGGACATGCCGGTCTCCAAGGTCCGCAAAATCATGAAGATCGCGCAGGAGCCGATCTCCCTCGAAACGCCGATCGGCGAAGAGGAAGATTCGCATCTCGGCGACTTCATCGAGGACCGCAGCGCGGTCTCCCCGATCGACCACGTCATCGTCGCAAACCTGAAGGACCAGACGGCGCGCGTGCTCCGCACCCTCACCCCGCGTGAGGAGCAGGTGCTGAAGATGCGCTTCGGCGTCGGCGACGGATCCGAGCACACGCTCGAGGAAGTTGGCCGGTCGTTCAACGTCACGCGCGAGCGGATTCGCCAGATCGAGTCGAAGGCGCTGCGCAAGCTGCGTCACCCGTCACGCTCGAAGAAACTGCGCCCGTTCCTCGACGCGACGTTCTAGAGATCACACGCACTCCGAAGAAAGAACGGGCGGCCGCAAGGCCGCCCGTCGTCGTTCCGGGTGGACGGAACCATGCGAAGTCCGCCGCGCGTGGACTCGCTCGACTCGAGCACTCGCCTCTCTCGCGCGGCGTTCCCCGACTCGTCGCACGGGTCTTTTCATCGGACGACGCCCTTCGGGCCGGCGGGCCCCCACATCCCGTCGTGCGAATTATCACCTCGAAAAATTTACAACTTGTGCTATCAAGCTCTACGTCTATTTAGTCAGAGCGGCGAATCACCACGCGAACCCGGTTTCCCAGTTCTCGATTGCGTTCCCGTATCGGTCCGGCGATGGAGGGTGTGTTTTGGATGATCACTCGCCAGCGGCAGTTGCAGTCTTCGCGTTTTCCGCTTTCCGATTGTGCCCGGAGCGACTGCCGCGCCGCGTCGGAGGCGACCCTTCCCTGGGATCGCGCAGACGTCGGGGCGGGCCACGGCCCTCGTCGCGCCGGTGACTCTTGAGAGCAGCAACGAACTGACGGGCGGTACGACCGTCGATGTCATGAGTTCAGTGCGTTCCGAACACGTCGATTTCATGGAGAGGAGGAATCAGATGAGCAGAGTGAGAGGATCGAAGTTGATTCCAAAGGCGCTGCACCGGGGAGGGATTGCCCTCACGGCACTCCTGGCGCTGGCGGTCGGTTTCCCGGGCGAAGCGGCGGACTTGTCGAGTGGCAACTACACCCTTAACGTCGACACCACGATCTCGTGGGGCACGCGTGTCCGGGTGGCGGCGACCGACCAGTCGATCGTCGGTCTGACGAACGGGGGAACGGCGTACTCGGTCAACGGTGACGACGGAAACCTGAACTTCGACACCGGCCTCAACAGCAACGCCCTCAAGGCCACGCTCGACATCGACTTCGCTTACAAGAACGCCGGCGTCTTCCTCCGGGGAACCGGCTTCTACGACTACGAGCTCGAAGAGAACAATCGGGCGCGCACTCCGCTGACCGAGGACGCTCTCGACTGGGTCGGAAGCCGCGCCGAACTGCTCGACGCATTCGTCTGGTACAAGTTCAACGTCGGAAGCCGCGCCGCCCAGGTCCGGGCAGGCAAGCAGGTGCTGAACTGGGGCGAGAGCACCTTCATCGGCGGCGGCCTGAGCTCGATCAACCCGATCGACGTCGCCGCGATCCGCGTCCCCGGCGCCGAGCTGCGCGAGGCCTTCCGGCCGAGCGGCGTCGTGTGGGGCTCGATGGACCTCTCCAACAGCGTCTCGCTGCAGGCCTTCTACCAGTACGACTGGGAAAGCACCGTCATCGATCCTCCCGGCACGTACTTCTCCTCCTCCGACTTCGCGGGGCCCGGAGGCTCACACGTGTTCCTCGGCTTCGGATCGGCGGCCGACATCGGCCCGTCACCGGCCTTCATTCAGCCGCCGCTCAACCGGCCGTTCCTCGCCGTGTCGCGCACGACTGACGACGAGCCCGATGACGGCGGCCAGTACGGCCTGACCGTGCGCTGGTTCGCAGACAGCCTCGGCGGAACCGAGTTCGGGCTCTACTACGTCAACTACCACAGCCGTCTCCCGGTGGTGAACGCGATCACCGGCACGGTGCAGGGAGCGCAGGCTGCAGCCGTGGCCGGGCCGAGAGCCGCGGGGGTCGTCTACGCGGCCGCCGGCGTGAAGCCGGGGCAGAGCCCGCAGGTCGATGCACTCGCCGCCGCGGCGGGTCAGGCCGCGGCGACCGACGCCTACGCCGCCACTGCACGCTACTTCCTCGCCTATCCCGAAGACATCACGATGTACGGGATCAGCTGGAACTCGCAGCTCGGCACGAGCGGCATCGCATTCCAGGGCGAGGTTTCCTATCAGCAGGACAAGCCGTTCCTCGTCGACGACGTCGAGCTGCTCTTCGCGTCGCTCTCGCCGATCTCGCCGGGCCTCGCCGCCACGAACCAGGTCGCGCCCGGTGGCGTCGGCTTCGCAACGCGAGTCGACGGCTTCCGCCGTCTCGACGCGACGCAGTTCCAGTTCACTCTGACCAAGGTGCTCGGCCAGTTCGCCGGCGCCGACCAGGCCACCTTCCTGATCGAACCGGCCATCACGCACGTCTCCGGCATGCCGGACAAGTCGGTGCTGCGATTCGAAGCGCCGGGAACCTACACGAGCGGCAACCCCATCCACGCGGGACCCGGCGGCGCGCACGCGGGCAAGGCGTTCGAGCCCGAAGATGCCTTCGCCGACCCGACGTCGTGGGGCTATCAGTTCGCGGCCCGGCTCGACTACAACAACGCGGTCGGAGCCTTCAACCTCTCGCCTCGCTTCGCGTGGCAGCACGACGTGGACGGCGTCTCGCCCGGGCCCGGCGGCAACTTCATCGAGGGCCGCTATGCAGCGACCGTCGGCCTCGCCGCAAACTACCAGAACCAGTGGGAGTTCGACCTCAGCTACACGAACTTCGGTGGTGCGAACCGTTACAACCTCATCAACGACCGCGACTTTTTAGCCGGTGTCGTCAAGTTCTCGTACTAGGGAGGCACGTCCATGCTAAGGAAAGCAATTCTCGTTTTCGTTTGCGCACTGGCGCTGGTCGCGGGTACTTCGGCAACGTTGTCGGCTCAGACGGCGGCGAAGGACATCGCGCGTCTCGGCGCTGACCTGACCCCGCTTGGCGGGGAGAAGGCCGGTAACGCCGCAGGCACGATTCCCGCCTGGGACGGCGGCATCAAGTCCCCGCCCGCCGGATACAAGAAGGGAGGCCACTACGTCGATCCGTTCGCCGGCGACAAGCCCCTCTTCACGATCACGGGCAGCAACATGGGGCAGTACGCGGCGAATCTGACGCCGGGCCAGCAGGCCCTGCTGAAGGCGTACCCGACGTACAAAATGAACGTCTATCCGACGCGGCGCAGCGCGTCGCACCCGAAGCGGATCTACGACAAGACCAGGGAGATCGCGGCGACGGCGAAGACCGTGGAGAACGGCTACGGCGTGTCCGGCGCGGTCAACGGCATCCCGTTCCCGGTTCCGAAGCAGGGCGTCGAAGTCATCTGGAACCACCTGCTTCGCTATCGCGGCGACAGCGCCGCTCGCGACGTCGCGCAGGCCGCGCCGACGCGCAAGGGCGACTACACGCTCGTCCAGTTCCGCGACGAGTTCTTCATGCTCTACAGCATGCCCGGGATGACCGAGGCTCAGCTCAACAACAAGATCCTCTTCTTCAAGCAGGAAGTCATGGCTCCGGCACGCCTCGCGGGAGGCATCCTGCTGGTTCAGGAGTCGCTGAACCAGGTCAAGGAGCACCGGAGCGCCTGGCTCTACAACCCCGGACAGCGCCGCGTCCGCCGTGCGCCTAACGTCGCCTACGACAACCCGGGCACCGCGGCCGACGGCATGCGCACCTCGGACCAGCTCGACATGTTCAACGGCGCGGTCGACCGCTACGACTGGAAGCTCGTCGGCAAGAAGGAAATGTACGTTCCGTACAACGCCTACCGGTTCCAGGATCCGAAGGTGAAGTTCTCCGACATCCTGAAGCCGCTGCACATCAACCAGGACCTCTCCCGCTACGAACTGCATCGCGTGTGGGTCGTCGACGCGACGCTGAAGGCGGGCGAGCGCCATATCTACAAGCGCCGCACGTTCTACGTCGACGAGGACAGCTGGCAGATCCTCGCGATCGACCAGTACGACAATCGCGACCAGCTCTGGCGCGTGTCCGAAGCGCATGCGATGAACTACTACGACGTCCCGACGATCTGGACCTCGCTCGAGGTTCACACGGACCTCCAGGCCGGACGCTATCTCGCGATCGGCATGAACAGCGAGTACAAACCGTACGACTTCAACGTCAAGCGCACGATGCAGGACTACACTCCGGAAGCCCTGCGCCGTTCCGGCGTTCGCTGATCCTCGCCCACGGTGGCGGGGGGG
>JAMPYE010000105.1 GCA_023700825.1 Thermoanaerobaculia bacterium
CGTGCGCGTGACGGTCAATCATCTTCGGTCCCTGACTGTCGAAGCCCTCACCCGGAACAAAGCGAATCCACACCGTGCGCTGGCATTGAGCACGACCCTCGAAGAGATCGTCGCACTCGGCCAGAGCGTTGACAAACTCGAGTCGGCGATTCTCCAGACGCTTCGCCCTGACCCGACGTGGCAGCACCTCAAGTCGATCTGGGGAGAGGGGCCGATTCTCGCGATGACCATCGCCCTCGAGACGGGTCCGATCGGGCGGTTCGCCTCGCCCGGGGACTACGCCTCGTACTGTCGCTGCGTGCGCACGCAGCGCCTGAGCAACGGCAAGTCCAGGGCAAGGGCAATGCCAAGTGCGGAAACCGATACCTGGCCTGGGCCTGGGTCGAGGCGGCGAACTTCGCGATTCGTCGAGTCAAGCCGCCTGGCGGCGGCTCCTCCGCTTCGCTCCGGTCCCTTGGAGCGGGATGACTCGCCGAACCGCTCCGGTTGCCCGGCAGCTGCCGCCGACGGCAGGCCGTCGGCGCGCCGTCGCGCGATTCCTGGTTGGTCACCTCGTCGTTCCTGCGGATGCCACCCACACGCCCAGACAACCTCTGCCGCACTTGAGGCGGAGGCCCAATGGATGACCCCTTCCGCATCGGGTTCAACTCTCATCACGACCGCCACCGCACCCTCGCCTTTCAGAGCTCGTAGTCGCCGGCGGCTTCCGGCTGGTAGGTGACCACGTCGATTCGCAGTCTCCGTTCTCCCCCTGGAGCATTGACGCTGACGACATCGCCGGCCCGGTAGCCGAGGAGCGCGATCCCGACCGGATCGAGGACGGAGATGCGCCCTTCCGAGTCGTTTGCCTCCTTCGGAAAGACGATGGCGCACTCGCGCACGACGGCAGACGTCAGGTCGGTGAATCGAAACCACGCATTCATCGTCACGACGTCGGAAGGCAGTGCGTTCGGAGCGACCGGCGTCGCGCGCTCGACTTCGAAGCGCAGGTCGTCCACGCGCTGAGCGTCGAACTCGTTCGCCTGAAGCGCCCCGAGCAGCCGCAACAGGCGGCTACGATCGAGACGGCTGATGAGCAGAGGATCGCGACGGATGGTGCGGTGACTCTTCCCCCGGGCTCGCTTCTGACAGGTGGGCTGCGGCGACCTCTCCAGAGCTGTTCGCATGCTGAAACCTCCTTCGCTCGAGAGAAGTGCAGGATTCCTGCCGAGCGCGAGGGCGGCGCAAGTCGCCTTGTTGGTGTACTTGGCAGGTTGGACCCACGGCCGGTCAAGATCAGAACGATCGTCCATCGATCATTCTGATCTGGACCGGCGGCGCGATCGTCGAAGCTGAACGGCAGATGCCCGTCGGGCTTCTATTCCTGTCCCGATACTCGATACTCTGTCGGTCATGACCGTAGCGTCTGCCGCGATCTTGCTCTTCCTCGTGATGGATCCCCTTGGGAACATCCCGCTCTTTCTGACGGCGCTTCGCGACGTTGCACCCGAACGCCGCCGCTACGTCGTCGTTCGGGAAGCGCTGATTGCGCTGGCGATCCTCATCGGATTTCTGTTCGCAGGGCGGGTGATCCTCGACACGCTGAACATCTCGGAGCCAGCGCTTACGATGGCCGGAGGCGTCATCCTGATGCTGATTGCGCTACGGATGATCTTCCCGACCGCGGACCGGTCACTGCGTGAGGAGATCTCGGGCGAACCGTTCATCGTGCCGCTCGGCGTTCCATACATCGCCGGAGCCTCGACGCTGGCGACGGAGCTCCTGCTCATGAGCCGCGAGCCGGAGCGATGGCTCGACTGGCTCGTAGCGCTCCTCATCGCCTGGACGGCCAGCACCGTCATTCTCTACTTCGCGAGCGTCATGTCCCGCTACCTTCACCAGAACGGCCTGATCGCGATCGAGCGGCTGATGGGCATGGTGCTGGTGACCGTAGCGATGGAGATGCTGCTCGCGGGCGTGCGCCTCTACCTGCACGGCTGACGTTGGCGGCGCCTGGTATCGGCTCCGTGAAGAACGCGGCGCGCTACTTCGCGTAGGCGCGAAGCTTCCGGTAGAGCGTCGCCTCGCCGATCCCGAGTTGCTGCGCGGTCCGCGACCGGTTGCCGTCGTTCGATTCAAGGACGGCAAGAGTGTATTGCCGCTCGATCTCCGCCAACGGCAGGGTCAGATCGCTGGAAGATGGCTTTGGCACGGAGAGTCGCACCTCCTCCGGGAGGTCGGCCGCGTCGACGCGGGGACCGTCCGCGAGGACGATCGCGTGCTCGATCGCGTTCTGCAACTCGCGGACATTTCCCGGCCAGGAATAGCGCAGCAGCTGGTCCGCTGCCGCGGGCGTGAAGCCCTGCATCGGCCGGCCTAACCTTCGCGACACCTTCGTCAGCGTCCGGCGCGCGAGCGGAAGAATGTCCTGTCGCCTTTCGCGCAGGGGCGGAATGCGAATCTCCACGACCCGAAGCCGATAGTAAAGATCGTCGCGGAAGCGGCCGGCCGCCACTTCCTGGGCGAGCTCGCGATTGGTGGCCGCGAGCACGCGCACATCCACCTTGCGCGAGCGGTTCTCACCGACCCGACGGACCTCCTGCTCCTGCAGCACCCGCAGGAGCTTCACCTGCATCGACGCAGGAATCTCCCCGATCTCGTCGAGGAAGATGGTGCCGCGGTTCGCCGCTTCGAAGAACCCGGGCCGGTCCTGTGTCGCGCCGGTGAAGGAGCCGCGGGCGTGGCCGAAGAGCTCGCTCTCGAGCAGCGTCTCGGTCACGGCTGCGCAGTTCACTGCCACGAACGGCCCCGCGGTCCGTTCGGACTCGTCGTGGATCAGCCGGGCAATCCGTTCCTTTCCGACACCGCTCTCGCCGGTGACCAGCACGCTCGAATCGACGCGTGCGAAACGCCGCGCGCGATCGAGCGTGCGCTTCATCGCTTCGCTCGCGGCGACGATTCCCGAAGGGTCCTCGCTGTCACTCGCGGCGCTGTGCAGTGTCCGCACGTGGCGCTGCAGCTGGCGCTCGGCGGTCTTCAGCGTCTCGGCAATCGACGCGAGGGCCGCATCGAGAGACTCCCGTTGGTAGAAAGCAAGATCCTCGGCGATCGCGTCACCCCACACCTCTCGCGGTTGTGCGACGAAATGACAGACCGCGTCGCCTTTGCCGCGGCAGCGGGTCTCGCGCGCGTACACGTCGTCGCCGCGGCAGAAGCTGAGGTATCCGCTCACGAAGCCGCTGAGACTCCAGCAGACTGGGGCATCGGACTGACCGACGTGCAACAGGTGCTGCTCGGCTTCATAGCTGTCCCGTACGACCACGTCGACCAGTGGGCGTTCGGTGTTGCCGTCGCCGACGGTGCGGTCGACGACGCCGTGGCCGAGCATCGTGAGGAGAGCTCCGCCGGCGTGCCGCCACTCTTCCTCCGAATCCCACGGAAAGTCGCGCCGGAGGTTCTCCGCGGTCCGCCATCCGTGCGCGAAACCGAAGCGCGTGAGGATCATTCGCGCTCCGTTCGCGCCGAGATCCTCGATCAACTCCTTCCGCAGTAGTCCGAGGGCCGTCGCGTCATGAACGATGACGCGCGATTCGCCGAACCGGATCATCCCGGCCCCATCGAAGCTCAACACCTCGTCGCGATGAAGATCGCTCGCTCGCATGAGGACGATTCTATCAACGAGACTGCTACTCCATCACTTCGAGATGACGGGCTCAAAGATATGGAGTGAGAAGGCGCGCGAGCCCGTCACGCACGCGGACGGGGAAGCGCCGCGCGTCCATCAAGGCCAGCGTGACCTCTCGCCCATCCGCGATCCGACGATCGATCATCGCGTCGATCGGTCCGGCCAGCGGGGCGCCGAAGACCTCCACGTTGAGCTCGAAGTTCAGGCGGAAACTGCGAGGGTCCCAGTTCGCCGAACCGAAAAACGTCCAGCTGCCATCCACGGTGAGCAGCTTGCTGTGGTCGAACGGCCGACTGGTGACCCATACGCGGCATCCGCGCTCCAGCACCTGCCATAGCAGAGCATCGGACGCCCACTTGACGACCATGTGGTCGGGCCGCTCCGGAACGACGATCTCCACGCTCACGCCACGGAGCGCAGCGACGCTGAGCGCCGCGATGAGTGCCGCGTCAGGCAGAAAATACGGGGTGACGACGCGAATCGAAGTGCGGGCACTCGCGATCGCACCGAGAATGATCCAGCGGATGCGCTCGAAGTCCTCGTCCGGACCGTCCGCGACCGCGCGTGCATCCAGAGAACCCCGCGTGTCGAGCGAGGGAAACCACTCCGGCCCGACGAGCCGCTCGCCGGAAACGAAAGCCCAGTCCTCCGCAAACGTCTGCTGCAGGTCGCGGACAAGCGGGCCGTCGATTACGAAGTGCGTGTCGCGGATCGCTCCCGGATCCGTCGAAGGGGTCTCGTAGGCGTCGGAGAGGTTGATTCCTCCCGTGAATGCCAACCGACCATCGACGACGAGCAACTTTCGATGGTTGCGAAGGTTCGTGTTGAGCAGGCCTCGCGTGCCGAGCGCGGGGAGGAACGCGGCGGCGCGGACACCGCTCCGCGAGAGCTCCCGGAGCAGCCGGCCGCGTCCGGAACGCGTGCCCACCGCGTCGACCAGCACACGCACGGCAACACCACGCCTCGACGCACGCGTGAGCGCGTCGACGAATCGGCGTCCGGCGCCGTCGTTGCCCAGGATGTAGGTGCAGAGCGTGACGGACGTGCGCGCGTCGTCGATCGCGCGCGTCATCTCCGGGAAAACGTCGGCGCCGCCTTCGAAATGGTTGATCCGGTTGCCGGATCGCAGTGGGAACCGGCTCACCGCGTCGCCGAGCTGGATCAGACGACTCGGTGCCTCGGTGGTCAACGACGACGAGCGGAACGAGACGCCCGTAGACTTCTGCCCTCGCAGCGCTGCCCCGCGGCGCCTGATCCGGTTGACGCCAAAGAGCAGATAGAAAAGAGGCCCGGCCAGCGGGGCGACCCAGATGAACCCCGCCCAGCCGATTGCCGCGCGAACGTCCCGTTTGTAGGCGATGGCGTGGAGCGACGAGACGATCGCCAGTCCCGCCGCAACGATGGCGGCGGTCGTCCATGCGGCGGTCGTCACGTGCTGCGCTCCCGCCCGTCCTGCAACACCGCGTAGAGGCGCTCGACGTCCTCTCGGCGGCACAGCTCGGCACCAGGATTCATCACCGCGGCCGATCCCGCAGCGACCCCGTAGAGGACGGCGTCGTCTACCGTGAGGCCGCGAGCAAGCGCACTCACGATACCGGCCACCATGCTGTCGCCGGCACCGAGGCGGCTTTCGACCCTGACGGCGGGCGCAGGGAAACGCCGTGCACCCGACTCCGTCACCAGCAGCGCGCCCCCGGCCCCCATCGACAACACCAACCCGTGCGCCTTGCGCGCGGAGACGATCGCCCGCGCGGCCCCTTCGAGAAAGTAGTCGCCGAACGGCATGCCGCCGGCCAGCTCGCGGGCCTCCGCCACGTTAGGCTTGAGGAGAAACGTTCCCGCGCCCGCTGCGTGGCGGAGCGCGGCCCCGGTTGCATCGACGATCAACCGGCTTCCGATCCTCGCGCTGATCGTCGAGAGCTGTCCGTAGAAGTCGTCCGGGACGCCAGGCGGCAGCGGCCCGCTCGCCACGATGTACTCTGCAGCGCACGACTCGACGGCATCGAGCACGGCATGCCACTCGGGTTCCGTGAGCGCGGCTCCTTCGGGGAGAAAACGAAACACATTCCCGCTCGATCGCTCGGCGACCGTCACGGTCTCGCGCGTCTCGCGCTCGATCGGGACGATCTTCACCTCGACGCCCGCTGCGTCGAGGAGTTGAGCCAGGCGCTCGCCGGTCGGACCGCCGGAAGGAAAGAGCGCGAGCACGTCTCCGCCGAGGCGATGGACTGCACGCGCGACACTCACCCCTCCGCCGGCCGGTATGCGAACCGATTCGCCGCACTGCAGCTTCCGGTTAGGGATGACCTGTTCCACCGCCAGTTGCAGGTCGACCGAGGGACTCATCGTTACGGTAAGAATCTTTGACATCGTCCTGTCACCTTTCGCGCGACGTTCGCGCACCTTCTTCATCGCTGTGATCCGGCGTCGATCGTGAGCTCCATCCGATCTACTCCGCTCGCGAGCGTGACCGACGTGAGCCTCGTCGCGCCGTCGACGACGACCGCCGTCGCATGGAGCCTGGCGCGTGAGCGTGAACCCTCGATCGGCATCACAACCTCGACGTCGATCCGGTCCCGTCGCGCCGCTACTTTCCCCGACGGCCGACCCGCGACGAGCGGCTCGCCCAGCCGCGCCGCCACCCTCTCGTCGCGGAGGGTCTGGTCCATCGCGATCACGGAGACAGAGTTGATGAGTCGCGTATCCGACATTGCGGCGCTCAGCGCGAAGATCGCAATCGCGGCGACCAGAACGATCACCGCCACGGGAAGCCGGCGGCGGACAGGTTTCGGATACGTTTCGTGTAGAGGCACTGAAGTCATCGCGATACCTCCTAAAGTCGCAGTCTCGGAGTCACACTGACCATTGAAAGCAAACCAGGGGCCAAGCGTTAAGCCGTTCAATATCAGCAACTTGAACAACACGGCGCGACGCCCACACACTCAATCTGATACCCGCAATCTCAAAATGATCGACACGACCGCTCCTCCTCCACACGCAAACCGACGATCGAATTGACTCATGACCTATCATTTTGATGGAATCAGCGACAGCGTGGCCACCATAAACACCTTGTACTTAGATAGTTAGCGGATGGTCGGGTTCTTGCTCTGCTTTGGGAAGAGGAGGATTTATGACTGAACGCATGACAATCCGGCACCTGCTCGTGGCGACCGACTTCAGCGAACCGGCGGCGGCCGCTGTGGACTACGCTGCATTTCTTGCGGCGAGGCTTGAAGCGCGCGTCACGATGGTCCACGCCCTGGAGTTTTCTCCATGGTCGGCGGATGCACGTCAATCGGATACTGCGCTCGCCGGAAGAGAGGAGGGCGCGCGGTTCGTACGTGAGCTCCTGGAGAAAGTGCACTCGACGCGCTTGCGCGGTGTGCGTACGCATACGCGCCTCGTGACGGAGGGTCGTGCCGCCGACGCCATTCTGCTAGCCAGCCGCTCCTCCGCGTCCGACATGATCGTTCTCGGGACGCACGGGCACGGGCGTCTCGTGACCTCGCTCATCGGCTCGGTCGCCGCCGAGGTGATCCGCAACGCCGACCAGCCGGTCCTGACGATCCGCCGTGCCGTGGTCCCGAACCAGAGCATCCAGCGGATTCTCTGCCCCGTGAACTACAGCACCGCTGCGCGCAGGGCTCTTGACCGGGCGCTCTATTTCGCTTCGGCGTTCGATGCCGAGCTTCTCGCACTTTACTTCGAGGAAGGGGAAGCCACGGACGAGGCGATCGAATCGGAGCTCGAGCGCATGCGGCGCTGGATCGGAGAGGTACCCCTGTCCGTCCGCCTCACCTGCATCGCGCATCGTGGTGAGCCAGGATCGCAGGTGAGCGCATTCGCGAAATCTCATGACATCGACCTGATCGTGATCGGCGCTCAGCAGACTGGCGACGGGACGACCACGACGATCGGCTCGACGACCGAAGCCTTGACCCGCCGCGCAGAGTGTCCGGTGTTGACGGTGCCGACGCGCGCCGCGACCGCCCAACGGGCGACGACACGGCAGCTCGTGATGACGGGAGGAGTGGGGTGATGTACGCGAGCGGGTCGCGAACACCCGGTCAAATCCAGCTTGCGTTGCTCCCGTGCAGCGTCAGGCAGGCGAAATCAGGTTGACGGAGGACGAAGAATGAGAGAGAACCATGGTTCGGCGGCGCGGCGCCTGCGCCCCACCCGCCACGCTGATGATGCAGCATCCCCGCGCGGCGTACCGCGAGACGAGGGCACTGTAACCGCATTCGAGAGTGACGAGAAAACGATGAAGAAAAAGAACCCGGCGAGCGCGATCCACATCACGCGCTTCGACAAGAAGCGTCTGGCGTCACTGCTGCAGAGTCTCGACGCGGCGCAGGAGACGCGCGCCGAGATCGAGGACCTCGAGCAGGAGCTCGAGCGCGGCACGGAAGTCGACTCGGAGGAGATCGGGCCCGATATCGTCACGATGAACTCGACCGTGCGCGTCACCGACCTCGACGCCAACACGACGCACCTCTACACGATCGTCTTCCCCGCCGACGCCGACTTCGAAAAGGGGCGCATCTCGATCCTTTCGCCGCTCGGCACCGCCCTGCTCGGGTACCGCGCGGGCGATGTCGTCACCTGGCTCGTGCCTCGAGGAACGCGCCGACTCCGGATCGAGGAGCTCGTCTATCAGCCGGAAGCGGCGGGCGACTACCACCTCTGACGCGAGTGCTACAAAGAGATGCGCGAGATCCGCCACGTCAACTCGGAGCTTTGACAGTCGAGCGTCCTCAAGGGATGCTCGCCATGGTAGAAATGCCTAATGCTCGTCGAACAGGTACTCGTTGCGATCGCCGTCCTCCTGCTGGCCAGCGTGCTGGCCAGCAGGGCCTCCGGGCGACTCGGCGTGCCGACGCTGGTCGTGTTCCTCGGTCTCGGCATGCTCGCCGGCTCGGAGGGGTTCGGCGGAATCTACTTCGATGACGCGGAACTGGCGCAGCGGCTCGGCGTCATCGCGCTGATTTTCATTCTCTTCGCGGGCGGCATCGAGACCGACTGGGCTCACGTCCGCGGCAGCGCCCGGCCGGCCGCCGCTCTCGCGACGATCGGCGTTCTGATCACCGCGCTCATCGTCGGCTGGTTCGCGCACTGGATCGCTGGTCTCTCGCTGCTCGAAGGGCTGCTGCTCGGCGCGATCGTCTCGTCCACCGACGCCGCGGCCGTCTTCTCGATCCTGCGCTCCCGGGGCGTCCGGCTGCGCCGGGACCTCGCGGCCGTGCTCGAGCTCGAGTCGGGCAGCAACGATCCGATGGCCGTCTTTCTCACGACGGCGGTGCTGCAGACGATGCTCACCCCTTCGTCATCGCTCGGCAGCGCCGCCATCGCCTTCGTGCAGCAGATGACGTTCGGAGCCGCGGCCGGCGTGATCTTCGGCCTGGCCTCCGTGCGGCTGCTGAACCGGGCGCGACTCGAGTATCAGGGTCTCTACCCGGCCCTGACCATCGCCATGGTCCTGCTCACCTACGGCGCGACCGCGCTGATCGGCGGCAACGGCTTCCTCGCCGTCTACCTGCTCGGCGTCATGATGGCGAGAGAGAACTACGTGCAGCGACGCACCCTGACCCGTTTTCACGACGGCGTCGCCTGGCTGATGCAGATCGCGATGTTCATCACCCTCGGCCTGCTCGTCTTCCCTTCGCACCTCCCACCCGTGACCGGCGTGAGCATCGCGATCGCCGCCGTCTTGATGCTCGTCGCCAGGCCGGTCTCGGTGTTCCTCACCCTCGCACCGACGAGGGTGCCGTTCAAAGAGAAGCTACTGATCTCGTGGGTCGGCCTCCGCGGCGCCGTCCCGATCATTCTCGCGACGTTTCCGCTCGTCGCGGGTGTCCCTTCGTCACCGTTCATCTTCAACGTCGTCTTCTTCATCGTGCTCACCTCGGTGATTCTGCAGGGGACGACGATCGCACCGGCCGCACGATGGCTCGGCCTCGACGAGGCACAAGTCGCCGAGGTGTCACCGACCGGTGTCCATCTCGCGGGCAGAGGCGAGAGCGCGCTGGTCACGCTGGAGGTCGCGCCGGCATCGCGCGCCGACGGGCGCCGCGTCGTGGAGCTTAACTGGCCGCGTGAGACGCTGATCCTCGTGCTCTATCGCGGCAACGAGTTCTTCGTTCCGAACGGCGCGACACAGCTCGCATCGGGAGATCGTCTCGTCGTACTCACGACGAAATCCACGGTGGAGGTGTTGAAGGAGTGCCTCGTCGCGCCATCCAGCTGATCTCGGCGGTTCCCAACGGCGGTCGCCGCTGCCGTCGGTTGACCGGAGTCGTCAGGAAGCGACTCGTCGTGGCGATGAAGCTTCGACGCTCGGTGTGAACCCGTGCCCTCTACCCGAATCTCCCCGTCACGTACTCCTCGCTCTGCCGTCGCGCCGGCTTGAGGAACATGACGTTCGTCGGCGAGACCTCGACGAGGTTGCCGAGGTACATGAACGCCGTGTAGTCGGAGACGCGAGCGGCCTGCTGCATGTTGTGCGTCACGATGAGGACCCAACTCCACGCTGCTGGACGAAAACTCAATGTCGAACGGTGCTCGGTGGGGCCGCCGACAAATACTCGGCATTCAGCGTCTCCCTCCAACGCGCATCGCACCACTGCCAGATCATTCGAGTCGAAACACGAGATCCTCGGTTCCATTGTCGGTTGTCAACACCGAAGCAATGACGGAGCCGGTTCCGCCGATGACCTCGATCTCGAGTTCTACGCCGTGGAGATCGCGCAGGCTTTCGCGCAAAGCACCAATGAAATCGCGGGCGAGGTCCGGGATGAACAGCTGCGCTCCGGCAGCGAGCCGAAACTCTTTGGCCAACTCGCTGCGCGCGGCGGCCAGCCCGACGTACGAGTGCGCGTACCGCAGTGTCGCACGAACGGTCACTTCGGCTCCCGACGCTTCCACGATGCCGAGCGAATTGTGGAACGTTCCCCCGATTCGCTGAGCGTTAGCCGTTGGCCCGCCATCCTCGATCGCCGCAAAGCGACGTCTCTGACCGAGGCTCAATCCGGACGATCGCGGCAGGGCGGGAACCGATGTTCCGATGTTCCCGCCAGAAGCCGCGTCAACGACCAGCTGCGTAGCACTGAGAGCGACGCTTCCAGTCGTTGGCGTGAAGGTGAGGTACGCAGCCTTGTCCGGCTCTCCGCCGAAATGCTGCACCGCGTCATCGATCGTGAGCGTCTCACGCGGGCCGAGCGTCACAACCCGCATGGAAGTCTCTGC
>JAMPYE010000106.1 GCA_023700825.1 Thermoanaerobaculia bacterium
CTGTCGACCAGCCGCATGGCGCCGTCCTCTTCGAGCGCCGCGTAGAGCTCGATTCCTTCGGGACGAAACTCGATGCGCCAGTGATAGAGCGTTTCGATCTCCGCGGGATCGGTGCTCATCAGCAGCGAGATGGACTGGTACTTCGTTACGTGATCGGTGGTTGCACCGCCGCTGCTCTCCGTTACACCGAAGCGCACTTTCCAGCCGAGGCCCGGTTCGCAGGGGACGTCGGGAAAGCCGGTCGCGATGACGTTGATCGAATCTTCGGCCGGTCGATGTCCCGGCCCGGGAGTCCCCGCGGAGAACGGAAGCGGATCCTCGAGGGGATCGGTCACCGACGGAACCGGCGTGTACTCGGCGCCGACGACCGGCCCGGCCGCGGGCGTGATGGCGATCTCCCACCAGTGTCCCGTGGTCTGAAATCGCGACGCCCAGAACGAGACGACCGCCGGACGCGCCGAAGTAATGATCATCGGATTGCGCAGCCGCGCGCTGATGATCCCCTGGTAGTCGGTGTGCATGATCCCGATGCCCGGCTCGCCGTTTCCTCCGACGACCGAGCCGTTCTGGACGCGTCCGTCCGCGGGGTCGGCTGAGGCCGCGCGGTGGATGTCGGTGTGAAAGCCCTTCCCGGCGCCCGCGACGGCGGGGAACGTCGTGTCGCCGCGCACGTCCCACGAGTCCGCGTCCCACCAGACGGTCGTGCCGTGGTCGCCCGTCGTCGCCGCGTGCGCACCGCGCCAGACGAAGTTCTCGGTGAAGCGTCCGTGCGTGACTTCTCCTGCGAACAGCGACGCCGCAAACGGGAGCGAGAGAACGAAAGGGAAGATGGGTGATTTCATGGCGCTTCTTTCGGTCCGGTGAGTCGTGCGCGGGCCACCGATCATTCCCGACTGTGTCGCTACGGACGATGCAAGCCCGCGGATTCGATCAGGCGAGGCGACCGCCGGAAGCAACGCCGGACGGGCCCGTCACTTCGTTCTTTTCGCTGCTGCCGTGAGTTGCTGCGTCCAGTTGAGAACGACGGCGCAGCCGCGCACTTCGTCCTCCTCGTTCTCCCCGCGGACGACGGTGATCTGTCGCCCGTCGGGAAGCATGTTGGCGGGAAACACCTTCAGCTCCGTCGCGTCGAAGACCGTGACGGGCGCGCCGGCCGCGTAAGGCGGCGCCGGTGAAACCGGCAGCGTCACCCCCCGGTTGATCGCGTCGAGATACCTGAGGGAACGGCCGTCCGCCGCCCAGACCATGTCACGGCCCCCGGTCGTCGTGAGCTGGATGCCGTTCCCGACGCGGCCGTTCTCGCCGTAAGGGGCGACGTAGATTTCGCTGCGCCCGGTTTCATCGGACGCCCATGCGAGCAATCTGCCGTCGGGTGAGAGAGCGACGCTGTTCTCGCCCGCGTGGCTTGCGACGATCGGCTCGATCGTCGCGAGCTCGCCCGACTTCTGCGGAACGACGATGCGAACCACGTCGCTCTTGCGGTCGGCCCCGCGCCGGACGGCGAGAACCGTGCTGCCGTCGGGAGTCCACCCGCTGAGTCGCAGCCGGTTCTCGTCGGGCGGGACCTTTGCCACACGCGCGGGAGGCGACGCGGCGTCGAGCTCCTTGATGTAGACGCCGTCGTCATCGTTCCGGCCGCGGCGGACGAATGCGACGCGGAGCCCGTCGCGCGAGATCACGGGAAACAGGATGTCGGCGTCGGGGATCGCGAAGACGCGGCGGAGCCCCGGGCGCTGGAGCTCTCCGAGCCAGAGCTCGTCGATTCCCTGCCCGTTCGTGATGGTCACGACGAAGCGCTTTCCGTCGGCAGCTCCCGCGTCGATGAACTGGTAGACACGCCGTTCGTCGGTGAGCGGCGCCAGGTTGCCGGACGGGTCGATCGTCCCCAGGCGGCGCGCCTCCGCGCTGCGCCCGCCGCGAGAGTAGACCAGCACGCCACTGTCCGAGAGATCGAAGGTCGCGGGCTCGAAGGAGAAGCGGGTGCGGAGTCCGTCCGCAATCGGCGCCGGTGATCCCTTCATCGTCATCGATTCCAGATCGAAAGGCGCGGCAAGCAGTGCGTCGCCCCGCGAAAAGACGAGGTGCCCGCTCGGCACGTAGACCGGGTTTCCCGCGTCCTCGACGAGCCAGCGGATCTTTCCGGTCGTCAGATCGAGAGCGCCGATCTGATGGAACCAGCCGCGCGCGCCGTAGGAAACCGACTGGACGAGCAGGCCGCGGTCTCCCGGAGGCGTGCGCGACCAGATCAGGAGGTTCCCGCGCACGTTGCTCGTGTCGATCTTCAGCAGCACCGAAGGCGTCCCGCCGTCCTTCGGGATCTTCACGAGGTTCACTCCCTCGGAGAGCGTCAGGTAGTCACCGCTGTTGAGCACCGTGAACGAATCCCACTTCGGATCCATCGCGCAGAGCGTGAACGGCGGCGCGCTGCCGTCGATCGGCACGCGAAGCAGGTTCACCTGCGGCGCGCCGGGCGCGGGTGGCGCGATGAAGAGTATCCAGCGACTGTCGTTGGACAGCTGGAATCCCTGCGCGCCTTCCGTGCCCGGAACGGGAGTCATCGCGCCGCCGGAGATCGGGCGGACGTAGACGCGCGCGGGAAGCTCGGCCGCACCTGCGGCCACGCGAGGCCGTCCCTGCGCAACGATCTTCGTCCCGTCGGGCGTGACGAGGAAGTATTCGAACTTCACGTCTGCCGGAAAGTTCAAGTCGAGGTTCACGACTCCCGCGGTCGGCCCCGAAGCCTTGTCGCGCGACATGAACCACGCCACGGGAATCGCACCGAGAACGATGCCGAGAATCAACGCGGCGAACGCGCGGCGCGCGGTGGCTCCACGCGTCGCCGCCCTTGCCTCGGGCACCGCACGGACGTGTCCGGACGCCGTGCGTCCCGCGAGCGTCTCGTCGAGCTCGAGGCGCGCGTCGCCGATGTCGCGGAGCCGCTTCCGCGGGTCGCGTTCGAGACAGTGGCCGATCATCGCGCGCGTAGTCACCGGGAGCGCCGCCGGCAGGCTCTCGAGATCGACGTCGCGGGTCAGTACCGCGGCGAGCGTGTCGGAGATCGTCTCGCCCGTGAAGAGCCGCGAGCCCGACAGCATCTCGTGCACGACGACGCCGAACGCCCAGATGTCGGCGCGCTTGTCGACCTTCTTCCCGCGCGCCTGCTCGGGGCTCATGTACGCGGCGGTGCCGAGGATCACGCCCGCGTGCGTCGCGGCGCGGACCATCGTCGGCGAGTTCGAAAGCTCCGGATCACCCTCTTCGACGTCGAGCGCCTTCGCGAGGCCGAAGTCGAGGAGCTTCACCTTCCCGTCCTCGCTCAGCTTGATGTTCGCCGGCTTGAGGTCGCGGTGGATGATCCCCTTCTCGTGAGCGGCCTCCAGCGCGTCGGCGATCTGGGCAGCGATCGGAATCGCATCGTCGACCGGAATCGGGCCGCGCTTGAGCCTGTCGGACAGGTCTTCCCCTTCCGCGAGCTCGAGCACGAGGAACTTGTTCCCGCCAGCCTCCTCGAGCCCGTAAACCGATGCGATGTGCGGGTGATTCAGCGAAGCGAGCACGCGTGCTTCGCGCTCGAAGCGCGCCAGACGCTCGGGGTCCTTCGTGAACTCTTCGGGTAGCAGCTTGATCGCCACGTCACGGCCGAGCTTCGTGTCCTTCGCGCGATAGACCTCTCCCATTCCACCCTTTCCGATGGACGAAACGATCTCGTAGTGCGCAAGGCGCGCCCCGGATGCGAGTTGCATGGATGCGCACAGTATAGCGGCAGGGGAGGGGGAGCGGAGAAAGCAGCGAACGACGACTAGACCTCGGCGACGACCGCGGGAGCGAGTGTGGCCGGCAGCGAGTGATCGAGCCGCTCTCTCACCTTCTGCGCCAGGGCGCTCGGCGTGAACGGTTTCCGGAGCAATAGCGCGCCTTCGATCGAGTCGCACAGGCGAGCTTCATCTGCGGTGCCGGCACACATGAAGAGACTCCTGATCCCGGGGTACGCTGCATTCACGCGACTGGGCAAGTCGTTCCCGTTCGCGTCCGATACGGCAGCTTCCATCAGCAGCAGGTCGATCGGCTCTGCGCCCAGTGGTTCGATCAAGACGAGGGCCTCTTCCTCCGTGGCGGCTGCCAGCACGGAGTAGCCGAGGCGGCTCAGCAGCCCGGCTGCCATCTCGCGCAGGCCTCGATCGGCTTCGACGAACAGAATCGTTTCCGTTCCCGAAGGGAGTCCCGAGGGACGGGGCTGGTCGGTGAGCTGCTCGTTGTCGCGCGCCAGGTAGATCCTCACTGTCGTGCCCTGGCCCGGCACGCTGTCGACGGCGATGTGCCCGCCGCTCTGCTTGATGATGCCGTCGCAGGTCGAGAGCCCGAGGCCCGTGCCGTGCCCCACCGCTTTCGTCGTGAAGAACGGTTCGAACATGCGCGCCTTCACTGCCGGGCTCATTCCGACGCCGCTGTCCGTAATCGCGATCATCACGAAGTCTCCTGGCGACAACAATGGATCGAGGCCCGTGGTCTCGTCGTCGGACGTGACGTTTGCGGTCTCCACGGTGAATGTCCCGCCTCCCGGCATGGCGTCGGTGGCGTTCATCGCGAGGTTGACGAGCACCTCTTCCAGTTGGCCGGCATCGACCCTCGCGGTGTGAAGGCAGGGATCGAGAACGAGCCGCACGCCCACACCGTTGCTCATGAGGAGATGAAAGGCTGGTTCCATCGCTCGAATGATTTGATTCAGTTCGAGTCGCTGGAGCCTCAGGCTCTGCTGGCGGCTGTAGGCGAGCAGCTTCCGGGTCAGTCCGCCGGCACGCGTCGCCGCCTCACCGATCTCCGTCGCGTTGCGTGCGAGAGTGCCTCCCGTGGGTAGCTCCGCCACCAGCAGTTCACTGCGGCCCACGATGGTCGTGAGGATGCTGTTGAATTCGTGGGCGACGCCGCCTGCGAGTTTGCCGATCGTCTCCATCTTCTGACTCTGGAACAGCCGAGCCTCCAGTCTCTTTCGTTCGGTCAGATCACGGATGATGGTGGAGAAGTAATCAAGCTCTCCATTGGCGCCTCGGTGGGCAAGGATGACCTGGGATGCGGTGATCTCCCGACCACTGCGGTGCAACAACGCCACCTCGCCAATCCACGTGCCATCGCGTGCCGCCGCGGGGAGCCCCTCGGTCACCGCCGGGTGCGTCGCGGGATCGGGAAGACAGTCGGCGATCGTCATTCGGGTGATGTCCTCGCCGGGATTCAACCCGAGCATTTCGCGGCCCGCACGGTTGAGATAGAGCAGACGACCGGAGGGATCGCTGAAGCCCACGAAATCAGTCGTCGCTTCGACGATCGCGGCCAGACGGTCCCGCGTCGCTTCGGCCCGCTTGCGCGCTGTGACGTCTTCCACGATCGCCAGCAGAGAGTCGACTCCGCCATCCGCGCGGCGCACGCATTTCACCGAGATCCTGGTGTCGACGACCGCTCCGTCGCCACGGATGTACCGCTTGTCCAGCGAATAGCCGTCGATCTCTCCGGCCATGACGCGGTTGAACTGCGCGAGATCGGCAGCCAGGTCGTCCGGATGGGTCAGCTCGGCCCAGTTCCTCCGAAGCAACTCGTCGCGTTCATAGCCCAGGATCCGGCAGAGCTCGTCGTTCACCTCGAGCAGCCCCTTGGTTGGCGACGTGATGACCATGCCGACCAGTCCGAGCTCGAAGTAGCTGCGGAATCGCTCCTCGCTCTCCCGCAACATGCTCGTCACGCGCTGCTGTTCAGTGATGTCGGTGGCGATCCCGGTCAGGTTGATCAGCTCCCCCGACGATCCGCGAACCTGGAAGGCGCGGGCACGAATCCATCGGATCTCGCCGTCCGGCCGGACGATGCGATACGCAATGTCGAGGTTCGGCTGGTCCGACAAGATTCTGGCGAACTCGGCCTGAACGCGTTCCCGATCCTCCTCCACGACGAACGTCGGCCATGCCAAGGGGTTCGCGTGGAGGCTCGCCATGGATCTCCCCCAGATTCGCTCGAAGCCGGGACTGATATAGCGCAGCTCGCGCAGGTCGGGCGAACGGACCCAGAATGCGTCGTTGATGTGGTCCGCCATCTGGTCGAACAGATCGTTGCGCGCGCGAAGTGCGTCCTCTGCTTCCTTCAGCTCGGTGATGTCCCGGACCATCACGATGATCCCGATGACCTGTCCCTCGTCGTCGAAGTACGGAACCTTGTCCATCTGGATCCATCGCGTGCCATCGGAACGGCGATCCGGCTCGACGACTCCAAGTATCGGGGCTCGCGAGCGAATGATCTGCTGGTCTTCTGCGAAGAACTCTGCCGCGTCCTCGGGGTAGATCTCGGCCATGGATTGTCCCTCGATTTCCGCGATGGATCTCCCGACCGCCTCCGCGACTCGTTGGTTGACCCGGAGGATTCCGTTGTTCGTGTCCTTGACCCAGATCATCGCGGGCATCAGGTCGAAGAGCACCCTCAACTCCGTTTGTTGACGGCGCAAGGTTTCCTCGACACGCTCGCGCTCTCCGGCTTCGTCGCGCAACGCGTGATTGAGGCGCTCCAGCTCGACCGTTCGTTGCTCGACCCGCGTCTCGAGCTGTTCATTCAGCTCGCGGAGCGACTCCGCCGCCTCGAGCCGGTCGCGGATCGCCGTTTCCCGTTCGGCGTTCCAGCGGCGGAGGCTGCGCGCCGCAAAGAGCCAGGCGGCGACGGAGCACGCGCCCACGAGCAGTGCGCCCACGAGCGCGAGGAAGCTCGCTCGCCGTTGAGCGCCCGCCTGGTTGGCCAGGCTCCGCCTCGCCGTTCCGACGACCGACTCGATGCCATCGACGAACTCCAGCTCGAGCTTCGCGTAGTCGTCACTGAAGATCACTGCGCGTGCCGCGCCCGTGTCGCCCGCTCGAACCATTTCGAACGCGCGATTCTCCATCTCCACGAGCCGGGCGTTCGACTCGTCGATCTGGACGAAGCTCCGTACCGTCGCGGGGTCGCCCGCCAGCGACTTCAGCTCCGCCAGGGCGGCCTCGATTCGCGGCTCGAGTCGGCGGAAGCGTTCCTCCCACGTCGCGTCGCCTGTGGTCGCGGCGAGGCGGACGGTGCCGCCTAACGCCTCACCCAGATGAAGCATGTCTCCCCGAAGTCGCTCGATTCGAATCGACGCGTCGGTGACCGACTTCGCGTCGTGACTCAGCGTGTGCGTCAGCCAGCCGAACCACGAGATCGACAGAACCGTCAGCGCGAATGCCAGCGTGAGCAGCCCGAGCGGGACACGCGTGCCCGCGCTGCGGTTGATGGCCTCCGGCTCTGGCACACGACCTCCATTCAAGACAGTCCGTCCAGTAACTCTCGCACCCGTCCGGCGAGTGCCGCGAGGGAATAGGGCTTGGCCAGGAACGCCATGCCCGGCTCGAACTCGTTGTTCAGCGCGATGATCTCGTCGGTGTAGCCGGAGGTGAAGAGGATCTTGATGCCGGGGTAGGTGGCCCTGAGCCAGTCGGCCATCACCTTGCCGCTCATGACCGGCATCGTGGCGTCGGTCAGGACGAGACCGATCGGATTTCCCGTGTGCTCGCGAGCCACTCGAAGGCCCTCCTGCCCATTGACCGCCTGGAGCACCTCGTACCCGAGGGACTCGAGCACCGTGCAGACCATCTCCAGCACGGCCGGCTCGTCCTCGACTACAAGAAGTGTTTCCGTTCCGCGCGGCAGCGATCCCGATCGGGCCGGACGCGAAGGCGCCGCGAGATCTCCGGCGACGCGGGGAAAGTAGACGTTGAAGGTCGTGCCGCTGCCAGGCTCGCTCGCCACCTCAATGTGTGCGTTCGACTGCTGCGCGATCGTCCGGCACGTCGCGAGCCCGAGCCCCGTCCCATGCGTCTTCGTCGTGAAGAAGGGCTCGAAGAGGTGCTCCTTGACCTGTTCGTTCATGCCGAGCCCTGTATCGGACACGGTGAGGACCAGATAGTCGCCGTCGGGGAGTTTGGGATGCGCCTCGGCATCGTCGCTTCCAATCGACAGCTCGCCGGTTGCGATGGTGAGCTTGCCGCCGTCAGGCATGGCGTCGCGGGCGTTGATCGCGAGATTCATGATCAGTTGCCCGACGTAGCCGGAATCGGCCACGATCCGACCGTTGAGCGATTTGGTGGCGACATTCATTTCAATGGCTTCGCCAAGCAGGCGTCGCATCATCGTGGCGGTCGCGCCGACGAGCTCGTTGAGATCGAGTACCACGGGCTCCACGAGCTGCCCGCGACTGAAGACGAGCAACTGCCTCGTAAGATCCCCGGCACGCGCGGCAGCGAGGTGAATCTCTTCGGCGTACTTCCGACCCGGGTCGTGGGCTTCGAGCCTCTGGATCATCAGCTCGGAGTAGCTCATGATGACGGCGAGAAAATTGTTGAAATCGTGGGCGATGCCGCACGCGAGCCTGCCGACGACATCGAGCTTCTGCGCCTCGATGAACTGCGCCTCGAGGCGCCTATTTTCCCTCTCCGACGCCTTTCTCTCCGTCACGTCCTCGGCAATTCCGCTGAAGCGGCCGACATGGCCCACCGCATCCTTCACGGGATAGCTGCGCCCCCAGATCCAGCGGATTTCCCCGTCCGGGCGCAGGATACGGAACTCTTCGTCGTATCCCCTCGACGAGTTCTCGCCGAATGCGATTCCGACCATCCGCTCGCGATCCTCCACGTGGATGGAGTTGATGAATGATTGGGGCTCGTCGTAGAGGCTCTGGCAGGTGCGTCCCCAGATCGTCTCGTAGGCCGGGCTCACATAGATCACCGATCGGGGCTCGAGATCGGAGATCCAGTAGACCTGCTCGAGGTTGTCCATGAGCTGGCGGAACTGCTCTTGAGCCGCTCTGCGCATCGGCTCCACCAGCGGTGCCGTGCTCCCCGGAACGACCAGAGTTGGTTCGTGATCTGAGCTGTTCATCGACGATTCCATCGTCGTTTCGATCCGTTCAGACATGTCGCAAACGTAGACCCCGGATGGTCGGCCGAACAGAGCACTAAGTACCCGAGGCCGGCAGGCAAACCGGGTAGTAAGTACGGGGTAGCCAGGTCGGCTCCCGGGGAGGGGCTGTCGGCCCGAAACGGGCGCGCGGTCAGAGGGGCGGGGTCGAGGGGCGGGAGCAGGGACGCCATGCAACGGCCGGCAACGGCCGGTGAGATTCGCTTGTGGATGGCCGTTGCCTGCTCGCGCAATGACTGCAGTGGACGGTCTGCCTGCGCCTTCCCACATTGGCTTCCCACCCATCGACTCAGCCTAACGCACGGTCCGCGCGCAGCGCGTGCCGCGCGCGGACCGTGACGGGTTTGGACGCGGTTGCGAGCCCTGGGGTCAGATGTTCAGCGCCCGGCGGATCCCGGCGAGGTGGTGATAGCTGTGGCGAACGGCGTGGTCCTCGAGCACGAACTGGGAGGTGAGGGTGGCGTTTGCGTACAGCGACACCGTCGCGGCGCGGTCGAGCTCCTCGTCGCTCATGGCGCGAATGGCGGCCGCTGCCGCGGAACTGTTGGTGCGGAGCAACTCCAGGGTCGCTTCCTTCGTCACGGCGTCGTACATGCTCGCGTGCTCGGCGTTCATCCTGTGAATGCCCTCCATGGTCACGCCCGCTACCGGCTTTCCCTCGGCGATCAGCATGGCCAGCTGGACTTCGACCGGGTAGACGCTCGCGACGTGATGAACGACGACGCCGATCCTGCGGCCATCGTGGGGGAGCCGTGTGTTCCACTGCTCCATGGTGAGCCCGCCCGCGAGCTCGGCAAGGCTCCGGGCCCCGAGTTGGAGGCGATCGGCGAGGTCGTTGGCGCGCTGGCCAGATCCTTCCTCCACGAACGCGGGAGCGCGAAAGGTCATGGTCGACATATGATTCTCCTTGAGGTTCTGCCGGCGCTTCATTGCTCCGGCTGGCGCAAAACGTAGGGTGGGTCCCGCATTCGAGCCATGCGCACGCGTCCGACTTGCGTTGCAGTTCGTCCGGATCTGAGGCCGGCCTGCCTCGGCGTCCGGGATGGATGCCCGAGCGTCCGGTCCCCGAGGTTCGCTCGTGAAGGCTGACGTCCTCTCCGATGTGCTCGGCGCCGTTCGTCTGACCGGCGTGGTCTTTTTCGACTTCGAGCTGAGCACTCCCTGGGTCGTCGAGGCACCTCCGGCCCGCGAGATCGCCTCGAGCGTGATGCCGGGCGCGCAGCGCGTCATCGAGTACCACCTGATCGCCCGAGGCAACGGCTGGGGCCACACGGTGGGCGGTGAGCCGATCCGCCTGCGAGAGGGAGACCTCCTCGTGTTTCCTCAGGGCGACCCTCACGTGCTCTCGAGCTCGCCGGGGATGCGGGAGCGGCCGGACATGTCGTTTTTCGGACGCCTTTCGACTTCGCGTCCGCTGGTGTACGAGCACGGCGGCGGCGGAACCGAGCGGACGCGCATCGTCTGCTGCTTTCTCGGCTGCGACGAGCGCCCGTTCAATCCTCTGCTCGCTGCGCTGCCGTCGGTGATCCACCTCTCGGCGAACGCCCCTCGGGCGACGACCGGCTGGCTCGGAACGCTGATGGGCATCGCCGTGAGCGAATCGGGGAAAGAGCGACTCGGAGGAGAGAACGTGCTCGCCCGCCTTTCGGAACTGATGTTCGTCGAGGCGATCCGCCGTTACCTCGAGACGCTGCCGCTCGCCGAGACGGGCTGGCTCGCGGGATTGCGAGACCACGTCGTCGGGCAGGCGCTGGCTGCCCTGCACGCCGCGCCCGAGAAGGCGTGGACGGTCGACCTCCTGGCGCGCGCCGTGGGGGTGTCGCGCTCCGTGCTCGCGGAGCGCTTCGCGTCGATGGTCGGCCAGCCTCCGATGCAGGACCTCACGTTGTGGCGCCTGCAACTTGCGTCTCGCCTGCTGGCGCGAGGCGAGCAGGTTGCCGCCGTCGCGGCCGCC
>JAMPYE010000107.1 GCA_023700825.1 Thermoanaerobaculia bacterium
ACGCGCTCGCGGGGCTTGAGCAGCTTGAGGCTCGCCTCGGCCGCGCGCGCGTTCTTGAGGCTCTCGACCAACTCGCCGGCTCCCGTGCTGTCGATCGTCGTGATCTTCTCGAAATTGAGCAGGATCTTCGTCCAGCGCTCTTCGAGCAGGGCGATCACGATCTCGCCGAGGATGTCGGCACCGTCGCCGGCGACGAGCCGGCCGTTGAGGTCGACGACGATGACGTCGCCGAAATGTCTAACGTCAACTTTCATGCGCCGGAGATGATACACCGCCCGTGCCCGGATCGGAGGGCTTGCGTCCTCCCCGGCGGCGGCGGCTGCGTTTCCTGGGAGCCTTCCCGGCCTCCGCGTCGGCGGATGCAGGGGCGGCGGCTTCGGTCGAATGAGCTTCAGGCTGAGGTGCCGGCGCCGAAACGACGGCTGCGGCAGGCGCCGGCCTTGCGGGGGCCTCGCCCGCTGCCCCGTTTGGAGCCTCGGTCCCCGCTTCGCGACGGCGCGAGCGTCCGCGACCTCCGCGACGGCGGCGGCGCTTCGCGGGGCGACCCGGCTCTCCCGCGGCCCCTTCGGTCGTCGCCCCGGCGGGTCCGGATTCATCGACGTCCTCGTGATCGTCGTCGGACTCTCCCCAGTCGAACGTCAGGGCTGCGGGCTCGTCCGGGTGCGAGGGGGCGACGGTGTTGGCCGACGCCGCTGCGTGCGCCGCGTGAGCCGCGTCGGCGTGCGCGTCGGTGTGCGCTTCGGCGTGCCCTTCGGCGTGAGCCTCGCTTCCACCTTTTCCACGGCGGCGACGACGGCGACGACGCGACTTCTTCTCGCCACCCGGGGCCGACTCGGCGGCTGCCGGGGCGGCAGCGGTCTCGGTATCGGGCTCGAGGTCGAGCTCGGGATCGAAATCGAGATCGAGATCCGGATCGGGCTCCGGCACGTACGGCGCCGCGGCCTTCGGTGCCGGGGCCGGCTTCGCCTGCTTCGCGGCCCCGCGCTTCGACACCGGCTTTGCGTCGTGCTCCCGCTCGTGCTCTCCCGCGTGCTTCTTGTCGTGGCGCGCATCACCCTTGGGGCGCTCGTTCCACTCGATCACCTGCTCGGGACGATGGAGGCGGTTCGACGCGATGATCTCGATACGGAGATTGAACTCGGCCTCGAGCGCGGCGATCTGCCGGCGCCGCTGATTCTGCAGCGCGTCGGCGAGCTCGGGATGGAGCTCGATGCGAACGCTCTCCAGGTGCGTGGTCGCCGCGCGAGATTCGATCTGGCGGAGCAGGTTCAGCCCGACCATCTCGGTGCTCGCGATCCTCCCGGTGCCGTCGCAGGTCGGGCACGGTCGGTGCGTCTGCAGATTCAGTTCCTTGCGAATGCGCTGGCGATTGATCTCGACGAGTCCGTTCGAGCTGATCCGCCCGACGGTGTGCCTCGCCTTGTCGACCTTCATCGCCTCCTGCATCTCCTTCTCGACCTTCTGGCGCTGCTTCGCACCGCGCATGTCGATGAAGTCGACGACGACGAGACCGCCGATGTCGCGGAGCCTCAGCTGGCGCGCGATCTCCGCGGCCGCCTCGAGGTTCGTGTGGACCGCCGTCTCTTCCTGGCTGCCCGCTTTCGTGGAGCGCCCCGAGTTGACGTCGATCGCGGTGAGCGCCTCGGTGCGGTCGATCACGATCGAGCCCCCGCCGGGGAGCCCCACCTTGCGGTCGTAGATGCCGTGAATGTGCTTCTCGACGTCGAACCGCGAGAAGAGCGGCTCGCGCTCGGTGTAACGGATCAGCTTCGTCTTCGTGCGCGGCATGAAGACCCGCATGTACTCGCGTGCCTTCTCGTACGCCTCGTCGGTGTCCACGAGCACTTCCTCGATCCTCGCATCGACGAAGTCGCGGAGCGCACGGACGACGATGTCCTGATCGTCGTGCAGAAGCGCGGGCTCCTTCCCCTTCTTCGCGCCGGCCTGGATTCCCTTCCAGAGCCTCGCGACGGCGTTGAAGTCGCGGCTCAGCGTCGTCTTGTTCTGTTCGAGAGCGTTGGTGCGGATGATGAACCCGCTCCCCTCGGGGAGGTTGAGTCCGTCGGCCTGCTCGCGCAGCGTCTTTCGCGTTTCCTCGTCTTCGACCTTGCGCGAGACTCCGCGCTTGGCGTCGAACGGCGTGAGCACGAGGAAGCGCCCCGCGAGGCTGATGTTCGTCGTCAGCGCCGCGCCTTTCTTCCCGTCCATGTCCTTCGAGACCTGGACCAGGATCGGCTTTCCGCGTTCGAGCACCTCGTCGACGCGCGGATGGCCCGCGTTCTTCGGTTTGCGCTGCCAGGCCTCGTCGACCACGTCCTGAATCGAGAGGAAGCCGTCCTTCTGCGCGCCGTAGTCGATGAACGCGGCGTTGAGGCTCGGCTGGATGTTGGCGACGATCCCCCTGTAGATGTTTCCGCGGCTGACGCCGCCTTCGGCTACTTCGACCTGGTAGGTCTCGAGCCGGTTGCCGTCGAGGATTGCGATGCGCACCTCTTCAGGCTTCTCAGCATTGATGAGCAGTCTGCGTGACAATTTTTCTCCGATTGTTCGAATTACTGATGGCCACCTCGGGCGCTCCTGGCCCGGCGGGCGCCGCAGCGGGTCGCGGCCGGCCTTCGATTCGGGGCGGGATCCAGCCTACACGGCTCGTGCCGTTGGCCCCCTCGCCCTGAATCGGGATAGAACAGTACCTCAAACCACCCCGAAGGGGCCAGCGATTCCGGAAGGTGGCGTTTTGGAGGGCCATGCGGGCCGAACACAACGAATGCAGAACGCAGAATGCTGAATGAAGAATGTAGAAAGGGCGCCCAACGGAGGGTTGACTGCTTTCCACATTCGTCATTCAGCATTCTGCGTTCTGCATTCAGTGTTTTCAGCCCCCGCCCAGGCTCCCGCAACGTGTCACGCCACCCGCAGCTCCGTCCCCCTGTGCACGGCGTACTTCTCGAACGCGAGCGCCGGGAGAGGTCGGCTGAAGAGGTAACCCTGCAGCCGGTCACAGGCATGCTCCTTGAGGAACTCGAGCTGGCCCAGGGTCTCGACTCCTTCGGCGAGGACGCGGAGGTTCAGGCTGTGCGCCATCGCGATGATCCCCCGGGCGATCGCGCCGTCCTCCGGCACCGTGATCTCCCGGACGAACGAGCGGTCGAGCTTGAGCGTGTCGACGGGGAACTGCTTCAGATAGCTGAGCGAGGAGTAGCCGGTGCCGAAATCGTCGATCGCCAGGCGGACGCCGAGCGCCTTGAGCTCGCCGAGAATGCGGATCGACTTGGCGACGTCCGCCATCGCGTGCGTCTCCGTGATCTCGAGCTCGAGGAAGCGCGGCCTCAGCCCGGCCTCCTCGAACGCCGCGCGCACCAGGCCGGGAAGGTCGGCCTGCTCGAACTGGCGGGGTGAAAGGTTGACCGAGACCACGAGCTCGGTGCCAAGCATGCGGTGCCACGCCTTGATCTGGCGGCACGCCTCGCGGATGACCCAGTTCCCGATGGGGATGATCAGCCCCGTGCTCTCGGCGACCGGAATGAAGCGATCGGGAGGCAGCAGTCCGAGCTTCGGGTGCTCCCAGCGGATCAACGCCTCGAGGCCGTAGATGCGACCGGTCCCGAGATCGATCAGCGGCTGGTAATGGAGCGCGAGTTGCTTGCGATCGAGCGCGCGGCGGAGGTCCGACTCGAGCTCGAGCTCCTCGAGAGCGTGGGCGTTCATCGCCGGCGCATAGAAGCGCGTCGCGTCGCGACCCGATTCCTTCGCGCGGTACATGGCGGCGTCGGCGTTGCGGACGAGGGTCTCGGCGTCGGTTCCGTCGGTCGGATAGATGGCGATGCCGATGCTGGCGGTCGTGATGATCTCGCGTTTTCCCAGGTGGTACGGCTGCGAGACCGACTCGAGGATCTTCTGCGCGACGCGGCCAGCATCCTCGATGCGGCCGACGATGCTCAGCAGGAGCAGGAATTCGTCACCGCCGAAGCGCGCGACAGTGTCCTCTCCCCTCGTGCACTTGTGCAGCCGGAGAGACGCCTCGCGGATGAGCTCGTCGCCGAGCGTGTGCCCCAGCGAGTCGTTGACGTGCTTGAACCGGTCGAGGTCGATGAAGAGGACGGCCAGCTTGTGTTTGTGTCGAGCCGCACGGGCGAGCGCGACGTTCAGCCTGTCGAAAAAGAGCGCGCGATTCGGCATGCCGGTGAGCGGGTCGTGATAGGCGATCTGCTCGGCGCGCGCCACGGATTCGAGCGCACGCCTGCGCTCCGCGTCAGCGCGGTTGAAGGCGATCGTGAGCGCGAGGCCGAGCTCGAGCACGCCGCGGCAGGCCCCGGCGGCGATCCAGAAGCGCGCCCCCGCGTCCATGGCGAGAGCGCCCGCCATCGGCACCAGCGCCGCACCGGTGGCGACGAGCGCGACCGCGGCCATCGAGGCACGAGCCGGGGTCCACGACGCGAGGATTCCGATCGTCGTGATCGCGAGCGCTCCGAGCGCCACGGCGTCGATCAGCGCCACCGCGGCGACCGGCGCCTTCGCGCCCGCGGGAAGCAACATCACGGCGGCGAAGACTGCCAGCCCGGCCGCTGCAGCCGCAACCGTGGAGCGACGGCGATCGACCGCAGCAATGCGGATTCCGGCGACAGCCAGCGGAGCACGCAGGGCGGCGAACGCGGCCGCCGTCGCGACGAGAGAAGCGAATTCCCAGCGGGGGATCGACACCGCGAACGTCCACGCGCTGAGCAGAAGCGCGGACGACACGAAAACGGACGCCGAGGCGAAGGCGAGCTTACGAAGCGCCGGCGACTCGTCGTCGCGCCTCATCCCGAAAAAGAGAGTCGCGCCGAGAATCGCACCGGTCAGCCGGAGCGCCTCGCCCCACGCGAGACCGTCGGGCAGAGGGATCACTCACCCGCAGCTGCGCGATACTCTCGCGTCAAGCCGCCCTCTTTCGTCCGAAAGACCCGCCCCATCACGCCCCCCGAGCCGCCTCACGATTTCTTGCCTATCTAAAGATAGCCAATTCTAGACCTTAAGCGCCTCAAATGGAACTACAAGTGACGGCGCGCACCGGCGACTTTGCATTTTCGGCTTTGTCACACGGGGGCTGCAACCGAAGTGGTTGAATCCCGTTCATCGCTGGCATCAACCTCACAGAAGGAGAGATCATGCACTTACTGAAACATCTCACCGCCACGGCGGTCGTCGTGGCAGCGCTGACTGCAGGTTCCGCAGGCGCGCAGATCCGCGGGATCACGCTGCCCCCGAGCGGCGACAACCAGGTTTCGAAAGTCGTGCAGTACATCGGCCCGGTGCAAGTCGCCGTGAAATACAGCAGCCCCGACGTCACTGGCCCGCAGGGCGAGGATCGTCGCGGCAAAATCTGGGGTGGACTCGTCCCCTACGGCCTCAGCGACCTCGGCTTCGGCCCGTGCAAGGAGTGCCCCTGGCGCGCCGGCGCGAACGAGAACACGATCTTCACGGTCTCGCACGACGTGAAGATCGAGGGCAAGGCGCTCGCCGCCGGGTCGTACGGCCTCCACATGATCCCTGGCAAAGACGAGTGGGTCGTCATCTTCTCGAAGGACTCGACGAGTTGGGGCAGCTACACCTACAACCCCGCCGAGGATGCGCTCCGTGTGACGGTGAAGCCCGAGAAGGCCGAATACAACGAGTGGCTCACGTTCGAGTTCACCGACCGCGATCCCGATCACGCGACGCTCGCCCTGAAGTGGGAGGAGCTCGCGGTGCCGTTCAACATCAAGGTTGAGAACGTCAACGACCTCTACCTCGCTCAGATCCGCCAGGAGCTCCGCAGTTACCCCGGGTTCACCTCGGAGAACTGGCGCGCGGCCGCGCGGTTCTGTCTCGACAACAAGATCAATACCGCCGAGGCGCTCACCTGGGCCGAGACTGCGGTGAACGGGCTTCGCGGAGGGCAGGGAGAAGTGAGCTTCAACACCCTGATGACGCTCGCCGACGCGCAAGAAGCGAACGGGAAAACCGCCGAGGCCGCTGCATCGAGGCAGAAGGCGCTCGCGGACCCCAGCGCCTCGGTGATCGACATCCACATGTACGGGCGGACTCTCCAGTTGGCCGGAAAGAACAAGGAAGCGCTCGCGATCTTCGAGATGAATGCGAAGAAGAACCCGGGCAAGTGGCCCGTCGAGCTCGGCCTCGCCCGCGCCTACTCGGCAACCGGCGACCACAAGAAGGCGCTCGAGCACGCCAAGCTTGCCGTGAAGACCGCTCCGAACGAGGGGAACCGGAAGAACGCAGAGATGGTGCTCAAGCAGATCGAAGAGGCAGCGAAGAAGAAGTAGGCCATCGCATCGCGACACACGAGGAAGGAGGCCGGAAGGCCTCCTTCTTCGTTAGGCGAGGGGCGAGAGGCGACAGGCGATGAGCAGACCACGATGCCAATCCTCCAACGCCGCGAAGCGGCGAGGCGATGGTTAGCTCGGCGCGTCAGCGCCGAGGCCCCCCAGGCAGAATCGAACGAGCCGCGAAGCGGCGGGGAGGCCCGTCGTCCGCCGCAGTGGCGTACCGCGAACACACCCGCCGGAGTTCCCCGCAATGCAGGTCAGGAACGATGCGATCGGGGTCCCGGGCATCGAGATCCGTTGCGCCCGCTGCCGCCGCTTCGCGGCTGGCGGCGTTCTGCCGCGGCCACTCGGCGCCCACGCGCCGAACTAACCATCGCGGCGCTGCTTCGCGGCTGAGGCACTACAATGACGGAGCCTGCTCATCGCCTCTCGCCTGTCGCCTCTCGCTCGCCTTACTCGTACCTCAACGCCTCGACCGGGTCGAGCCTGGCGGCCTTCCATGCGGGGTAAATGCCGAAGAAAAGGCCGATCGAGATCGACACGCCGAGGCCTACGAGGATCGACCAGAGCGGTGTCGCGGTCGCGAGCGGGCTCACTTTGCGGACGACGGTCGAGATCGCGAGGCCGACGCTGATGCCGATGGCGCCGCCAATCGCCGAGAGCGCCATCGCCTCGGTGAGGAACTGGATCACGATGTCACGCTTCACCGCGCCGATCGCCTTGCGAATGCCGATCTCGCGGGTTCGCTCGGTCACCGTCACGAGCATGATGTTCATCACCCCGACGCCGCCTACCAGAAGGGAGATCCCGGCGATGAAGACCATCGCGAGCGCGATGCCGCCGGTGATCTGCTTGAAGTTCCGAACCATCGCGTCGTTGGTCCGGATCCCGAAGTCGTTCGGTTTGTTGAACGGCACCTTGCGACGGATGCGGAGCACCTGCGTCCCCTCGTCCATGATCTTCTGCATGAGGTCGGCGTTCTTCGGAATCGTGGCGATGTTCACGCCGACGGTCCGCTTGATCCAGGGGAAGTGCGAGTCAAAGGTCGTGATCGGCATGTAGAGGTGCTGATCGACCGACTCGAAGAAGCTCTGGCCCTGGCGCTCCATCACGCCGACGACCAGGTAAGTGCGCCCCGCGATCGACACCCGCTTGCCGAGCGGATCGAGCCCCGGGAAGAGCGTCTGCGCGATCTCGTCGCCGATGACCACGACCTGCGCCGACCGCTGGACGTCCGAGGCCGTGATGAACCGCCCCTCGCCGACGTACTGGTTGTTCGCCGCGGGATAGTCCTCGTTCACGCCGACCATCGTGTCGGGCTGCGCTTCCTCTCCGCCGTACTTCGCGAGCGGAACCTGCTGGCCGTCGAACGGGAACCAGTAACGCTCCGGTGAAACCGCCGCCATGTCGGGGACGAGGGCCTTGAGCGCCAGCGAATCCTCGTAGGTGAGGTTCTTCCGGTTGCGAATCGACTCGTCGGGAGGCCCGCCGGGGCCAAAGCGCGAGTCAAACTTCTGGAACTGGACGAGCGTCGCCCCGAACCGCTCGAGGTTTCCGATGACGTTTCGGTTGAATCCCTCGATGATCGACACCATCGAGATGACGGTGGCGACGCCGATCACGATTCCGAGCACCGTGAGCGTCGAGCGCAGCTTGTGCGAGACGAGGGCGCCCCGCGCGAAGCGCGCGCTCTCCAGTACGCCGCGCGCGAGGTCTCGGGCCCCTCGAAGCCGCTCGGGCGCCCGCCCCAGCCGGAGCATCAACGTGTCGCTACTCATAACGCAACGCCTCGATCGGCGGCAGGCCCGCCGCTTTCCGCGCCGGGAAAATCCCGGCGACGACTCCGGTCACGAGTGAGACCGCGATTCCGGTCACCAGCAGCCCCGGCGTCACCGCCGTGGGAAGAGGGAATGCCGTGGAGATTCCCTTCGCGATCAGCGCGCCGAGGATGATCCCCGCGACGCCGCCCCCTCCCGAGAGCATCACGGCCTCGGTCAGGAACTGCAGCATGATGTCGCGCTTCCGGGCGCCTAACGCTCGCCGGATCCCGATCTCGCGCGTCCGCTCGACGACCGACACCAGCATGATGTTCGTGATGACGATGCCGCCGACTCCGAGCGAGATGCCCGAGATGAAGATCATCAGCGCGAACGCCCCGCCGGAAATGTTCCTCCAGACGTTCTGTAGCGCCTCGCCGGTGACGAACGAGAAGGGGTCCTCCGCGCCGAACGGCGTGTTCCGCCGCGAGCGGAGTATCGTCCGCACTTCGTCCTCGCTCGTCTTGATCGCCGGAATCCCGCCGTGCGGCTTGATGAACAGCGCAAGGCCGCGCCGCGCGCCGTAGAGCTTCTCGAACGTGCGCAGCGGAACGTACATCTGCTTGTCCTGGCTCTGGCCGAGCACCGAGCCCTGCTTCCGCATCGTGCCGATCACGCGGAGCGGCTTTCCGTCGACGCGGACGATCCGCCCGATCGGGTCGAGCTGGCCGAACATCTCGTCCTTCACGTCCCAGCCGATGATCGCCACCTGCGCCGCGTGCGCCTCTTCGTTCGCCGTGAAGAACCGGCCGTCCTCGAGGTCGATGCTCGTCAGCTCGTCCATGTTTGCCGTGCCGCCATTGACCGCGACGTCCGCGAGGCGCTGGCCCTTGTACTTCACCACCTTCTGATCGTTGACCGAAACGCCTACGGCCGCGCAGGTCGTGCAGAGGCGCGATACTGCTGCCGCGTCGTCACGATCGATCCGCTTCCGCTTCAGAGCCTCGAGGAACTCCTCCCGGCTCGTGATGATGCCGAACTGCGTCGCGATGTAGACGTCGGGGCGCAACTGGAAGAGCTGGAGCGTCACGTAGTTGTTCAGCCCCTGGATCACCGACACGACCGCGACGATCGTCATGACGCCGATGATCACGCCGAGCAGTGTGAGAAAGCTCCGCAGCCGGTTCTTCTGAAGAGCCGTCGTAGCGATCGAGATGACTTCGGGAACGTGCATGATTGGCGTTGTTGGGCGGTCGGGGTTGTTTGTTGGGTTTGGGTTGTCAGTCTCGGGTTGTTAATTGTTAGTTGTTAGTTGTTAGTGGTTGGATGTTAGACAGGCGCCGAGTCTTGAGTGCTGAGTGCTGAGTGCTGAGTGCTGAGTGCTGAGAAATACGCTGATCGAGAGCATCGGGTTGTTCTCGAGGTGGTTTCCAGTCGTTCATATTCGTCGTCCAGGACGAGCGCTGCCCGCCTAACAACTAACAACTAACAACTAACAACTAAAAACTAACAACTCCTCCGCCCCTAACCCTGCGGCTCGCCGCCGTCCTTCCCCTTCTTCTTCTCCTCGAGTTTCACCGTGTCGCCATCCTTGATCTCGCGGAGGATGCGGAAGGGGCCGGTCACGATCGTCTCGCCCGGGCCTACGCCCTTGACGATCTCGATCGACAGGTCGCCGGTGATTCCCGTCTCTACCGCCGTGAACTTCACCTTCTTCGTGGCATCGTCGAAGACGTACACACCCTCTTCTTCGGACTTGTCCGTCGGAGCGGGCGCTGCCGCTTTCGCAGCGCCGGCAGGTTTGGCTCCCGCTTTCTCGCGCATCACGAGCGCGGCGAGAGGAATCGCGGGAACGTCGTCTCGGGACGCCGTAATGATGTCCGCCGAGCAGGAGAAACCGGGACGAATGTCCTCCGAAGGGCTGTCGAGCTGGATCTTCACTTCGAAGTTCACGGCCTCGCCACCAGCGCCCGTGGCACCTTCGATCGGGCTCGAGCCGACCTCGGTGACCGTTCCGGTGAACGTGCGGTTCGGATAGGCGTCGATCGTGACCGTCGCCTTCTGTCCCGTCTTCACGTTCGGGATGTCGGTCTCGTCGACCTCCATCACCGACTCGACGACGCTCATGTCGGAGATCGTCATCAGTTTCGTGCCGGCGTTGTTCATCGTGCCGATGACCGCGACTTCGCCTTCCTCGACGGGAAGCGCGGTGACGATCCCCGCCATCGGCGCGGTGATCGTCGTCTTGGAGAGCGAGTCACGAGCGCCGACGAGGTTTGCCCTCGCTTGCTCGATCCGTTTCTCGGCCGCGTCGAGGCTCGCCTCGGCGGAGCGAAGCGATGTCTCGGCGGAATCGAAGTCGGCCTTCGGGGAGATCCCCTGGTCGAAGTTCGCCTTCGCGCGGGCGAAATTGCGCCGGGCGTTGTCGAGCGCCGCGCGGGCCGCGTCACGGTCGGCGAACAGAGCCCGGAGCCCCGCCTCCGCTCCCGCTGCGGAGGCCGCAAGCTGCGCCTTGTCGATCTGCAGCAGAAAATCGCCCTTCTTCACGCGGTCGCCTTCGCGTACGGCAAGGTTGACGATCTGGCCCATGACGTTCGCGGAGATGTCGACCTTTCGCTTGGCCTCGATCTTCCCGTTCGAGGAGACCTTGCTCACGAGGTTGTCCTTCTCGACTTTGGCCGTGGTGACCTGTTTGACGTTCTTGTCCTTCTGCTTCATGCCGATCGCGACCGACGCCGCAGCAACGACTACGATCACGAT
>JAMPYE010000108.1 GCA_023700825.1 Thermoanaerobaculia bacterium
CACTGACAGATCGAGTTCTCTCCACCCAGAATCCGTGGACTCAGGACTCAGGACTCAGGACTCAGGACTCAGGACTCAGGACTCAGGACTCAGGACTCAGGACTCAGGACTCAGGACTCAGGACTGAGGACTCAGGACTCAGGACTGAGGACTCAGCACTCAGCACTCGCATCTAAAGCGTCCTCGTCTGCCCGCCATCGACATCGAGAATGACTCCCTGGCAATAACCCGCCGCGGGTGAGGCGAGAAAGGCCACAGCGCGCGCGATCTCGGCGGGCTGGCCGAAGCGGGAGACGCGGAGACGCTCTGCCATCTTCCGCTCCGCGGCGGCGAAGTCGATCTGTTCTTCCCTCGAGAGGGTCTCCACACGCGTTCGCAGCCGCTCGGTGAGGATCGAGCCCGGGTTGATCGCGTTGACTCGCACGCCGTCGCGCACGCCGCGGTCGGCGAGTGCTTTCGTCAGGTTCAACAGCGCCGCGTTCACCGAGCCGCCGATCGTGAAGTCGGCGCTTCCCGTGCGCCCGCCGATCCCGGAGATATTGACGATGCTCCCTCGACTTTTCCGGAGATTCAGCCAGGCCTCGCGGCAGAGGCGCATCGCTCCGAAAAACTTGAGCGCGTAGCCGTCGGCCCAGTCGTCGTCGGTCAGTTCCAGAAAATCGCCTCGCCTCGTCGCGCCGGCGACGTTCACGAGGAGGTCGAGGCCGCCGAATTTCGCGACGGTCGCCGCGATGACTTCCTCCGGAACGTGCGGCTCGCGCAGGTCCGCCGCCTCGACGATCGACTCCACGTCGAGCGACCCTGCGACTGCTTCGAGCAATTCCCTCGACCGCGCCACCAGCGCGAGACGCATCCCTTCCGCGGCGAGCGTCTCCGCGACCGCGCGTCCGATGCCGCGGCTCGCCCCGGTCACGACTGCAACCTTCCCGTTCAGCTCCAGATCCATCGTCAGGGCTCCTTCACTTCAGTGTGTGCCCGCGCACCCGACAGTGCCACGGGGACTTAACCGTCAAATTCTGCTACCGGCCCGAGTGTCGTGAATGCCGCCCCGAAGACTGCTCCCGCGCCTCACAGTCTCACCAGCGTGATCGCCATCGCGAGACCGACGAGCGCGAGTACGGCGACGAGCGCGAACGCGAACGTCGACCCGAAGCTGCGCCTGAAGATCCCTTCGTCAATGGCCTTCACGTAGCGCTGATGACGCAACGCGGAAACGACACAGGTGAGGACGCCGGCCCCGATCAGGGCAAGCCCGACCCAGAGCGACGGCCCCGCGCCCTGACGCGCGCTGCCGTCCCCCGTTAGCGCGAGCTCGCGGAGGAAAACGCCAAAGCGCGCGACCACGAACCCAAACGCCATCAGCGCGAGCGCGGTGCGCATCCACGCCAGAAACGTCCTCTCGGCCGCCATGTAGATTCGCGGATCACGCTGTTCGTCGCGGGTTTCGTTCGTCATCGTTTTTCCCGTCACGGATCCCCACCGACCCTGCTCGTTCGCCGCTCAGTCACCCGCGTAGTGGATTCCCTCGAACTGCGTTGCCGTGCCGTCCTGCTTCAACCTCACCCACCCGACCAGCCCGTCGGACGCTCGAACGAGATAGAAATCACCCTGGTTTAGCACCACCGTGACCTGCTCCCCTCTCGCAACCGTCGCAACCACGCTCGACGAACCAGGACTGTCGACCAGGTCGAGACCTTCGCGCGCCGTCGTCGTGATCCCCACGAAGTAGAACGGCTGCTTCACTTCGGACGACCCCTCCCGGCTCACGGCGAACTTCCTCTTCTTGTCGAAGAAGTCGTTCGTGTGGCCGGACACGTAGACGAAACCGTCGCCGGGGAGGCGGAGCGACAGCCCGAACTCCCGGAAGACTTCGATCTGCTTCCCGCCGGTCTCGGCGTAGATGATGAACTCAGGATCGACGCTCGGCCCCTCGCTGTAAACCACGCGATACCACTCGGACGAGTCTCCGAGGCGCGTGCGCAACACCTCGACCGTCTTGATCTCCGCTTCGGGGACGGTGAACGTCTCGTTGATCAACTTCGCAAGGCGAGGCTCATACGAAACCACGACCTCGCCCACGGGCGTCCGGTCGACCGACACCCGCGCAAGCTGCTCGGCAGCCGCCCGTGCGGCGAGTGTGTTCACCGAAGCACTCGCGGCGAGAACCACGAGAATGTGAGCAAGCTTCATCGCAGGATCCTCATGGTCAAGAAGTCGGTAGCATCACTGCAGTTGCGACTGGCCGGTAAGACCTCGTCCGCGGGAAGTTGACGGATTGTCGCGCAAGGTTACGACAGATGCCAGAACATGGCCGCCGAGTCGAGTTTCCCGGTGTGCCCCCGACTTCCCCGTAGAATGGCGCGATGAGGGAGCGCGGGTTCACGCTGATCGAGACGCTCGCGGGGCTTCTGATCCTCGCGTTCGTCCTCACGACCTCGCTGCTGATCTTCACCCAACGGCAGCAGCGCCTCCGCGAAGCCGACGAGATGATCGTCGCCTGGCAGGCGCTTTCCAACGAAGCCGAGTTCGTCCGTCTCTCCTCGTACGGCACGCTCGAAGCGGGATCCTCACGCCCGTTCGAGACGGGTTCGCCGCTCCTCTCCACGCTCGACCGCGCGACGACCGCGGTCTCGGTCGCCGACTGGAAGCCGGGTCTCAAGCGCGTCGTCCTCACCGTGACCTGGAACGACGGAGCGCGCCACGCGACGCTCACCGTCATCCGCTCCGCGACGCCGGGAGGGCAGTTCTGGTGAGGCGTCAGGCGGGAGGCGAGCGGCGAGCGTCGAGCGGCCCGAGGCCAAAGGCCAAAGGGCTGAGGTCAAAGGTCAGAGGTCAAAGGTCAAAGCAGGCGAAAGGCGATGAGCGGGCTGCGGCCGGCAGGTTCCAGCCGCTCGTGTCGCATCCGGCAACCCCTGTCTTGCCTTCTGGCTTCTCGGTTCCGCGTTTCGCGTTTCGCGTCCCGCGTTCTCTGTCTTGCGTTCCGCGTTCCGCGTTCCGCGTTTCAAGTGCGGGCTTCTCCCTCGTCGAGATGCTCGCCTCCGTCGTGATCTTCGGCATCTTCCTCGTGATCCTCGTCGGTCTGCAGCGCGAGTTCCTCCGCTACGACGGGGAGATGCGCGTCGCGCTCTTCACCCACCCAGCGCCACTGTCCGTGCTGGCGCGCCTTCGCCGCGATGTCCTCGACTCGCGCGGCTACCCTTCCTCCGAAGGGGCCTGGGAGCAGTCGCCGTCGATCCTCCTGCTCGACGTCGTCGGAGACGACGGTCGGCCGCGCGTCGTCGTCTGGGACTTCTCGACGCCTCGGATGGCGCGGAGGATCGAGCGATTCAAGGGGAAGACCACCTCGGACTGGGAGGCACGCGCGGTTCCGGCGTTCCGCGTCGAAAGCTGGGAGGCTCCTGACGGGCGCACCGGAGTACTCGTCACCGCAAGAGATGGAGGGGGCAATGTGGTCGTCGACCAGATTCTCGCGCCGCGCGCACGGTGAGGGCGAGCGGGGCTACGCGCTCGTCGCGTCTCTCGTGCTCGCCATTCTCTTTTTCGCGCTGATCACGCTCGTCCTCTGGGAGTCGACGATGCGCTACCGGGCGGCGCAGCGCTTCCGCGCCCGCGTCGTCGCGCAGACGCTGGCCGAGAACGCCGCGGAGCTCGCGGCGAAGGGGCTCGGCGACGGCTCTTCGCTCATCGTCTCCGTCGAGACCGACGAGGGCACACTGAAGGCGACGGGCGAGGCGTCGCCGGATTCCGAGGGAGTCGTTCGTTTCCGTATCGCGGGAGAAGGCACGACCCGCGGAGCTCAGCCCACCCGCGCCACCGTCACGGTCTGGGGACGCGTCGAGGCCGGCAGCGTCCGGCTTACGAGAACGAAGCATAGCCAGTGAGAGCAGGCGGGAGGCGAAAGGCGAGAGGCGACAGCAGGCCGGAGACCGAGAAGGCAGCCGGACGGCCCGCCCAATGATCGAGCGAGCAGGCGGCCCCGGCCGCTCGCGCTCCACGAGGATGCCGAGCCCTACAGCCCCAAGACCGCACGGGCCTACTTCTTGCCTCTCGCCTCTCGCCTTTCGCCTGTTTTTCAATTTGCCGCTATCATTCGCCCCGCAAACGACCTATGTCCAACTACGACTCTTCCGCGATTGAAGTCCTCACGGGGCTCGAGCCGGTCCGCAAGCGGCCCGGGATGTACACGACGACCGACCGGCCGAATCACCTGGCGCAGGAGGTCATCGACAACTCCGTCGACGAGGCCATCGCCGGCTTCGCGCGCCAGATCGACGTGACGCTCCACGACGACGGCTCGCTGTCGGTGAGCGATGACGGCCGCGGGATGCCGGTCGACAAGCACAAGAAGGAAGGGGTCTCGGGCGTCGAGGTCATCCTCACACGCCTCCATTCCGGTGCGAAGTTCTCGGAGAAGAACTACCGCTTCTCCGGCGGTCTTCACGGCGTCGGCGTCTCGGTCGTCAACGCGCTCTCCACGAAGCTCCAGGTCTGGGTCCGCCGCGACGGCAACGAGTACACGATGTCGTTCGCGAGCGGGAAGAAGAAGCAGGAGCTGAAGGTCGTCGGCACCGTCGGCAAGCGCAACACGGGAACGACGGTCCGCTTCTGGCCCGACCCGGTCTTTTTCGACACGCCGAAGTTCAGCGTCTCGCGCCTCAAGCACGGGATGCGCGCCAAGGCCGTCCTCTGCCCGAAGCTGAAGATCCGCTTCGTGAGCGAGGAGAACGCGGCCGACAACGAGGAGTGGTACTACGAGGACGGTCTGACCGAATATCTCGTCAGCGAGATGAAGGACACGGAACTCGTCCCCGAGCCTCCGTTCGTGCAGCACTTCAAGGGAGCCGAGGACGAGGTCGACTGGGCCGTCGCGTGGGTCGCCGAGGATGGCGAGCCGCTCGCGGAGAGTTACGTCAACCTGATTCCGACGCCGCAGGGCGGGACGCACGTCAACGGCTTCCGGACCGGCCTGACCGAGGCGATCCGGGAGTTCTGCGAGTTCCGGAACCTGCTTTCGCGAGGGGTGAAGATCGCCCCCGAGGACGTCTGGTCACGCTGCGCGTACGTGCTCAGCGTCCGGATGAACAACCCGCAGTTCCTCGGCCAGACGAAGGACCGACTCTCGTCGCGCGAGACCGCGGCGTTCGTCTCGGGCGTCGCGCAGGACGCGTTCTCGCTCTGGCTGAACCAGAACACGGCGGCCGCCGAGAAGATCGCGCAGCTCGCGATCGACAGCGCGATGGTCCGCCTCCGCGCGGTGAAGAAGATCGAGCGGAAGAAGCTGACGAGTGGCCCCGCGCTGCCGGGCAAACTCGCCGACTGCACCTCGCAGGACCTCTCGCGCACCGAGCTCTTCCTCGTCGAGGGCGACTCGGCGGGCGGCTCGGCGAAGCAGGCGCGCGACCGCGAGTTCCAGGCGATCATGCCGCTCCGCGGCAAGATCCTGAACACGTGGGAAGTCGAGTCGGCCGAAGTGCTCGGGTCGCAGGAAGTGCACGACATCGCGGTCGCGTTAGGCGTCGACCCGGGATCGTCGAACGTCGAGGGGCTGCGTTACGGCAAGCTCTGCATTCTCGCCGACGCCGACTCCGACGGCGCGCACATCGCGACGCTGCTCTGCGCCCTCTTCGTGAAGCACTTCCCGAAGCTGGTCGAAGACGGGCGCATCCACATCGCGATGCCGCCGCTGTTCCGGATCGACGTCGGCAAGAGCGTCTACTACGCGCTCGACGAGGCCGAGAAGCAGGGAATCCTCGAGCGGATCAAGGCCGAGGGGATTCGCGGCAAGGTGAACATTCAGCGCTTCAAGGGCCTGGGCGAGATGAATCCGCTGCAGCTCCGCGAGACGACCATGTCGCCCGACACGCGCCGGCTCGTGCAGCTCGTCCTCCCTCCGGGAGAGGGCACCGAGAACATGATGGCCATGCTTCTCTCCAAGAACCGCGCTCCCGATCGCAAGACCTGGCTGATGGAAAAGGGCGATCGGGCGGATGTGGTGTGAGCCGGAAGGCGATGAGGCGAGAGGCGTCGTATACAATTCACGGGCTCTCGAAGGACCTTCAATACTGATGACCGAAACTGTCGAACGCCCGTCCGATGGCATCGGCTCGAAGGCTGGCGCGGTAGCGCTGCTGCTCCTCGGGTCGGGGCTCTGTTCTCTCGTCTATCAGACCGTCTGGCTGCGCGAGATGCGCGGCGTGTTCGGCTCGTCGACGTCGGCCACGGCGGCCGTGATCGGCATCTTCATGGGCGGGCTCGGGCTGGGCGGATTCCTGCTCGGCCGCGTCGCCGACCGAAGCCGCAATCCGCTCCGTCTCTATTCGAACCTCGAAATCGGAGTGGCGATCTCGGCGCTCGCGACGATTCCGCTGGGCCGGCTCGTCGAGCTCCTCTACTTCTCGAGCGGCGGGTCTCCGGCGCTTGGGCTTTTCGGAGCGACCCTGCTGCGGCTGCTCCTCGCGGTTCTTCTCCTCGGCGTTCCGACGGTACTGATGGGCGGCACGCTTCCGGCAGTGGCCCGCGCAGTCGTCGGCCAAGGCGATCTCAAGCGACGCGCGATCGCCCTGCTCTACGGCATGAATACGCTCGGCGCCGTCGCGGGAACGATAGCCTCGACCTTCTTTTCCCTCGAGCGATTCGGAAACCAGAAGACACTCGTCATGGCGGCTCTTCTGAACCTTCTCGTTGCGATCGGTGCGCGCGCGATGTCGAGACGGGAAGGCTTCGAACGCGACCCGGAAGCCGAAGAAAGGGACGTCGCCGGCGCGGGCGCCGAGCGCGAAGCTTCGGCGCTCTTCACCTGGAGTGCGGCCGCCGTGGCCGGCTTCTCGTTTCTCCTGCTCGAGCTCGTCTGGTACCGGTTGCTGGCCCCGATTCTCGGTGGGTCCACCTTCACCTTCGGGCTCATCCTCGCGATGGCGCTGCTGGGTATCGGCCTCGGCGGAATTCTCTACGCTCTCATCGCCGGCGATCGCCCCGTCACGCTCCGGTTTTTCGCGGTCGTCTGCGGCCTCGAGGCCCTTGCGATCGTCGTCCCCTTTGCCCTCGGAGACCGGCTCGCGATTCTCGCCGCGCTGGCGCGCTCGCTCGAGGCGCTGGGATTCGGAGGCAACATCCTCGCGTGGTCGATCATCTGCGCGATCGTCGTCGTCCCGGCGGCACTCGTCTCCGGGTTCCAGTTCCCCGCGCTGATCGCTCTCGCGGGTCGCGGCAGCACTAACGTCGGCGTCGAGGTCGGGCGCGTTTACGCATTCAACACCCTCGGCGCGATCGCGGGCTCGCTGGCCGGCGGCTTCGGCCTGATGCCCCTGCTCACGACGACCGGCTGCTGGAAGCTCGCGGGCTGGATGATGATCGTGCTCTGCGCCGCGACCGCGGTGAGCGACGCGAGGCGGCGCAGCGTGGCAATCGCGGGCCCGGCGATCGCGGCCGTGGCCGCTCTCCTGCTGCTCGTTCCGACGGGGCCAACCGCCGCATGGCGGCACGCGCCGATCGGCGCGGGTCGCGTAACACTCTCCGGGATGAGCCGGAACGAGATCATCGACTGGCAGCGAGGACTGCGGCGGGCGATCCGCTGGGAGGTCGACGGCGTCGAGAGCAGCGTCGCGCTGGACGCGCGCGACGGCTTCGCGTTCATCGTCAACGGGAAATCGGACGGCCACTCCATTGGCGACGCTGGCACGCAGATCATGAGCGGCATGCTCGGAGCGATGCTCCACCCGAAGCCGACAAGAAGCCTCGTCATTGGCCTCGGGACCGGCAGCACCGCCGGCTGGCTCGGCAAGGTACCGGGAATGGAGCGGGTCGACGTCGCCGAGCTCGAACCGGCGATCCGCCGCGTCGCGCTCGATTGCGCGCCCGTGAACCAGAACGTCCTCGAACAGAAGAACGTGCATGTCTTTTACGGCGACGCGAGAGAGTTGCTGCTCGTGACGCGCGAGCGCTACGACGTCATCTTCTCCGAGCCGTCGAACCCCTACCGCGCAGGCATCGCCGGGCTCTTCACCACGGAGTTCTACCGGGCCGTCTCCGAGAGACTCGACGAGCGCGGGATCTTCCTTCAGTGGGTACAGGCGTACGAGATCGACGGACGGACGCTCGAGACGATCCTGCGAACGTTGCAGGGAGTCTTTCCGCACGTGCAGATGTGGGCGACGAACTACAGGGACATCCTGCTCGTGGCGACGCGGGAGCCACTCCCCGTCGATGCGGACCAGCTTCGGGCGCGGGTCGCGAGCGAACCATACCGATCGGCGCTGCGGCAGGCATGGAAAACCGATTCGGTCGAGGGAATGCTGGCCCACATGGTGGCCGACGACAGCTTCGTCAAGCTCGTCGCAGGGAAGACTGTTGCCCCGATCAACACTGACGACACAAACGTGGTCGAGTTCGGCTTCGCGCGCAGCGTCGGAGCCTCGCGTGCCGACACGATCGGAGAGCTGGTCGGGGTCGCCACGGCTGTTGGAATGCGCGATAAGTCGCCCCGCGGACGCTTCGACGCGGCTCTTGTGCAGCGTTTCCGGATGACCTCACCTGTCCTGGCGGCGACAGATCCGACTCAGAACAAGGACCTCGCGCGCGCGATTGGCGGGTACAGGGAAGGGCAGTTCGCTCAGACGGTGAGCGCGTGGGAGATGTCGGGGCTGGAGCCGCTCTCTCATTACGAGACGGTCTCGCTGGCCGAAGCGCTCGCGCATGCGGGTGACGCGCGCTGTCTCGCTCATCTCGAGAAGCTCCGCGGTTTCGATCCCGTCGACGCGCTGCTGGTCGAGGGGATCTACCGATGGGAAGCCGGCGAGACCGGCGAAGCGCTGGACCTCCTCGCTCGCGGTTTCGAGCTGCAGCGCGAGCTCCCGTGGGCGACCCGCAGTCTGGTGACGCGCGCAACGGAAGTCGCCGAGACGATGGTCCTTCGCGGGGGTGATGACGCGAGCGTCAACCGTCTGGCACAGGCGTTTTCGCAGCCGTTCGCACTCGGACAGAACGAGGAGCGCCGCCGCCGTTTCCTGTTCAGCGCGTCGGCGCGGCTCGAGCGCGCCGCCTGCGGCCCCCGAACGGTCGCTTCGCTCGCGCTCATCGAACCCAACACTCCCTGGCAGCGCGATCTGCTGAAGGGGCGCGCGCTCTGCTACGCGAGTCTCGGGCACCCTCTCGCGCAGCTCGCCGCGGACGAGCTCGAACGATTCGATTCGCTCGAGTCGCAGCCATTCGGCCTGGACCTGACGAGCCCTAAGTAGAGGGAGCGGTGCGGAGCATTCGGCCTCACTTTGTCTCCCGTTGCCCGAGCGCCCGAGACCAGCCGAGAATCGCGCGAATCCCCGAAGGCTCGTCGGCCTCGATGGTTCGAATCGCGAGATAGTGCTGGTGGTCGGCGGTCGGGACGAGTTCGGAGACGCGGCTGTCAAACCCGGCGAGCTTGCGGGGAACGGAAGGGTTCGGGCTGCTCGCGTCGGGCTCGAGGCTCACGGCGCTCACGGTGAAGCCGCTCTCCGCGGGCGAGACGATCGTGAGCTCGCGCCCGTCACGGCTCCAGTGTGCTGCAAGCCCTCCGCCGCTCGACACCATCCACTTCCTGTCGAGCGCGGGCCACGGCCGGATGAAGATCTCGCGGGTTCCCGTCTCGGCCGACCAGTACGCGAGCCAGCGCCCGTCCGGCGAGAGTTTAGCCCCGGACTGACTGAATGCATCGGCGAGAACCTGGCGTGCCTTCTTCTTGCTGAAATCCCAGACCCAGACCTCTCGTGAGGCTTCGCGCGTCTTCGCGCTCGCATCGAGAAAAATCAGGTTCCCGTCCTTCGACCAGTCCGTGATCGAGTAGTCGTGATCCGGGTTGCTGTGGATGCGCTGCGCCGGCACGGTGGACGCTACGCTCTGAACGAAGATCTCCTCGTTTCCGCTGTCGCGGTTCACGAACGCGATGCGATCGCCGTCAGGAGACCAGACCGCGGAGTACGAGTCGTTGACCGTTCGCGTGAGCGGGGTGAGGGTGTTTCGCGCCAGCTCGCGAATCCAGATCTGCGTTGCGCTCGAGCCCTCGACTCGCGTCAGGGCAACTCTCTGCCCGTCGGGCGAGATTGCGAGCTCCCCCCAGTTGCCTTCCGGATCGAGCTCCGAGATCTCGCTCCCGTCGCGGCCGAGCCAAACGAGCTTTGTCGGCGGCGTTCCGCTGCCCACGTTCCAGGCGATGTCTCCACGCTTCGATGCCGAGGCGATCAGCGCGCCGATATTGCTCTCGAACATCGCATTCGCGTCGACCGGCACGACCTCCGAGCCGATCGTGAAGCTCTTCGGATCGAACGACACCGCGACCATCGCTTCGTTGCGGCGCACCAGGACCCAACCCGGCTCGACGAAGGTCGCCGACGACGCGTCGTTGAGGAGCTTCCTTGGCGGAGTCTTTCCGTCGATCGACGCGAGATAGATTCCCCCGTGCGACTTGAGCGCCACCGCGCTGTTGCTCCAGAGCGTGAAGATGAAGTGCCGGCCGTCGGGGAGCCATTGCGGGTAGCGATGCGACGCGTCGGGGATTGCGGGATCTACCTTCGTGACGATCTGGGCTGTTCCTCCGCTCGCCGCAATGCTCGACAGCCCGGCGTTGGGGTTCGGCGCAAAGAGAATTCCACCGTTCTCGTGCCAGCTGCCTCCGCGCGGGGACGTTGCGCACTCGCAGACCGTCTGGATCGTTCCGGTCTGCACGTCGAGCTTGCGGATCGCTCCTTCCGCAAAGAACGCGAGAGTACGGGAGTCGGGTGACCA
>JAMPYE010000109.1 GCA_023700825.1 Thermoanaerobaculia bacterium
ATCCGCATTCCCGGCTACTTCCAGCGGAAGATCTTCAGCGCGACGACGAAGCTGACGATGCACCAGATCGTCAGGTTCGCGAGCTCCGGCAGGACAGCGAGGAGCCCGGCACCTTCGATCATCACCTCACGCAGCGCGTCGTTCAGCGCCGTGAGCGGGAGCGCTCGGATGAACGGTTGCGCCGCGTCGGGGAAGCGGTCCGCGGAGAAGAAGACGCCCGAGAGCAGCCACATCGGCAGCATCACGAGGTTCATCAGGCCGTTGACCGCCTCGATCGTCTCGGCCCGCGCGGCAACCAGGACACCGAACCCCGCGAACGCCATCGCGCCGACGAAGCAGATCACCGAGAGCAGCAGGAGCGACCCTCGCACGCCCACGTCGAAGACGAGCCATCCGAAGCCGACGAGCACGGCGACCTCGGCCGCGAGGAAGGCGATGCGCGAGAACATCTGCGCGAGCAAATAGTCGCGCTTCCTCATCGGCGTGGCCACCAGCCGCTTGAGCAACTTCTGCGCGCGCGCCGTGACGATCGAGAATCCGACTCCCCACATCCCCGTACCCATCAGGTTGAGCCCGAGGAGCCCGGGAATCAGGAAGTCGATGTAGCGCGAGCCACGCTCGGTGACCGTCGCCTCGCCGATCTTCACCGGGTCGATTCGCCCCGCGGCCCGCTGCATGGCGTCGGCGGCCTCCATCCGCGCCATGCGCGAGTCGGGACGCGTCGGATCGAAGCGGAAGACTGCGCGACTGTCGGTCTCGACGAGCAGCGAGATCCGGCCGACGCGCAGCGCCTCGCGCCCCTCGGCGGGCTCGTAGAGCCGCACGCGAAGCGCCGGAGATTTCTCGAGCGCGGCCGCAACCACCACGGCACGCTCCCCTTTCGCAACTCCGATCGGGATCCGGTCGGGCGGCTTCTCCCGAAACGCGAAGCCCAACGCGAGCGCGAGCAGCAACGGGAAGACGAAGACCCAGAAGACAGCCTCGCCCTGGCGCAGGAACTCCTTCGTTCGCGTTACGGTGAGCTCGTAGAGTGCGGAATGCGTCTTCATCTCATCGCACCTAAGCGTCCCGCAGCTCGCGACCGGTGAGCGAGACGAACACGTCCTCGAGCGTCGCGCGATGCGTGGAAAGATGGATCAGCTTCGCCCCGCTCGCCTCGATGTCGGCGAGCAGCGCCGGCACCGCGCGCGGCAGAGAATCGACGTGAAGCGCGAGGTGCGGCCCGCGCGCGTGGCATCCGTGCACCCCGGGGAGCGCGAGGAGATGCGTCGTCTCCGGCATCGGATCGGTCGCGAACTCGACGACGTTCGACGCTTCGAGCTCGCCGATCAGCTCGGACGGTGTGCCGAGCGCGATCATCTTTCCGCGATCGATCACCGCGACCCGGTCACAGAGCCGCTCCGCCTCGTCCATGTAATGCGTCGTCAGGAGAATGGTTCCGCCGCCCGCGCGAAAGCGCGTCACCTGCTCCCAGAGCTCGAGGCGGCTCTGCGGATCGAGCCCCGTCGTCGGCTCGTCGAGAAAGAGCACCTCGGGATCGCCGACCAGCGCGCACGCCACGGCGAGCCGCTGCCGCTGGCCTCCCGAGAGTTTTCCGACGCGAGCGTTCGCCTTCTCGTCGAGCGAGAGCATGCGCATCACGTCGAGAGGATCGCGCCCCACTTTGTAGAACGACCGGAAGAGTCTGACCGTCTCGGCGACCGTCAGCTTTTCGTTGAATCGCGTCTCCTGCAGCGAGATGCCGATTCGCTCGCGCAGCGCCTGCGCGTCGCCGTTCCAGTCCTCGCCGAGGATCGACACCTCGCCCTCGTCGGCATCGGTCAAACCCTCGAGGATCTCGATCGTCGTCGTCTTGCCCGCGCCGTTCGGGCCGAGCAGGCCGAAGCACTCGCCCCTGCGCACCTCGAGATCGAGCCCGTCGACCGCGACCACGTCGGAGAAGCGTTTGCGCAGGCCGCGACAGAGAACCGCGGGGGAGATGGTCGGGAGCATCGTTGGATTCTAACTGAACGCGGAACGCGAAACGCTGAACGCGAAACAAAAAGCACGAGGCGTGGAAGGCCTCAGCCGTTCCGCGTTTCGCGTTTCGCGTTCAAACTTCTATCTGCGCTCCCAGCTCGATGATCCGGTTAGGCGGAAGGCGGAAGAAGAGGCCGGCGCCGGCGGCGTTGCGCGCCATCCAGATGAAGAGCTTCTCGCGCCACGCCGCCATCGCGTGGCGATGCGTTGCGACGAGGGTCTCCCTGCCGAGGAAGTACGACGTCTTCGCGGGATCGAGGTCGAGCCCGTCGACGCGGATCTCCGAGAGCACTTTCGGAACGTCGGTGTCGTCCATGAATCCGTAATGGATCACCATCTGCCAGACGCCGCTTCCGATGTTCTCGAGCTCGACGCGCTTTTCGGGATCGAAGTACGGCTCCTCTTCGATCTGTACTGACATCAGCACGATCGTCTCGTGCAGAACCTTGTAGTGCTTGAGGCTGTGGAGCAGCGCGGTAGGGACCCCTTCGGCGTTCCGATGCATGAAGATCGCGGTCCCGGGCACGCGGTGCGGCGGATGCGACAGCACGGACGACAGGAACAGATCCAGCGGAAGCGAGCCGGACCGGAGCCGATCGTCGAGTATCTGGCGACCGCGCTTCCAGGTGGCCATCAGGGAGAAGGTCACGAAGCCTACGACGAGCGGGACCCACCCGCCGTGCGCGATCTTCACGGCGTTCGCCGCGAAGAACGCGCGGTCGATGCGCAGGAACGGCAGGACGACGGCGGTGGCCAGCAACACGCTCCATCTCCAGCGCTGCATCATGACGACCCAGAGGAGGATAGCCGTTACCACCATGTCGCCGGTCACCGCGATACCGTAGGCCGCCGCGAGGTTGGTCGAGCTTCGGAAGCCGAGCACGAGCAGGATGCAGCAGATCATCAGGATCCAGTTGACGAGCGGGATGTAGATCTGGCCGATCTGCCTCTCCGAGGTGTGGTCGATGTCGAGCCGCGGGCTGTAACCGAGCAACACTGCCTGCCGGGCCAGTGAGAACGCGCCCGAGATCACGGCCTGCGATGCGATCACCGTCGCGAACGTCGCGAGAATGACCATCGGGTAGAGCGCCCAGGAGGGCGCCATCCGGTAGAAGGGGCTATCCACGGCGGAGGGATCGCGCAGCAGAAGCGCGCCCTGGCCGAAGTAGTTCAGCAGCAGCGCAGGCATCGCCACGGCGAACCAGGTCAGTCGGATCGGCAGCCTGCCGAAGTGCCCCATGTCGGCATAGAGCGCCTCTCCCCCCGTCACGCAGAGGAAGACGGCTCCGAGGACGAGGAATCCCCCGTAGCCCTCGTTGCGGAAGAAGTTGATCGCGTGGAGTGGGTTGACCGCTGCAAGGACTTCCGGGGACTGCACGATCTGCCTAATGCCCAGGATCGCGAGAATCGTGAACCAGCCGAGCATGACCGGGCCGAAGATCGCGCCGATCTTCCCGGTACCACGCTTCTGCGCGAGGAACAGCCCGAGAAGGATCACGACCGTGATCGGCACGACGAACGGCGTGAAGACCGGCGTCGCGACACTCAGCCCTTCGACCGCCGACAGAACCGAGATCGCGGGGGTGACCATCCCGTCGCCGAAGAAGAGAGACGCACCGAAGAGCGCGACGACGGTCAGCAGCCAGAACCGGCGGCTGTTGGTCTTCCCTCCCGGAGGCGAGGTGAGCGCGGCGAGGGCGAGCGTCCCGCCCTCCCCCTTGTTGTCCGCCCGCATGACGAGCGAGACGTACTTGATCGTGATGACGATCATGAGCGCCCAGAAGACCAGCGAGAGCACTCCGAGCACGTTCGCCCGGTTCAGTTCGGCCGCATGACTGCCGTGGAAGCACTCGCGAAGGGCGTACAGGGGGCTCGTGCCGATGTCGCCATAGACGACGCCGAGAGCGGTGATGGAAAGCGTGGCGAGATAACCTCCGCCTCGCTTGTGCAGCTGCGTGTGGTCGCTCAGACGGTCACTCCCGGCGCTGCCTCGGCCAGCCATCGGCGGGGCCCCGGCTTCATTTCGAGCACTCTCATCGCGCCACGATTCGGATTCGGATCAAGCTCGCTCCGGTAGGGGCGAAGCGCCAACGATACCCCAAGCCGGTCGCCACCGGAAGCCGCCGGGCGGGTCAAGGGGAGCGTTGGTCACGCGTGTGCCGGAACCGCCGAGAGCATCACGCATGCGCGCTTCCAGTCGCGCCGCGCTTCCGCGAGCGCCCGCTTCGCCTCGCGGCGGGTCTCTTTCCACGCGGTCGAGAAACCGTCCGCGCGCTCCTCGGCCTGACGACGCCAGAGCTCGATCGCGCGCGCAAACTCCTCGCGCGCCGCGTTGATGCGCTGCCGGATCTCCTCGGCGCGATCGCGGGGCACGACCGCGAGGCGCGGCTCGAGGCCCAGCACCGCGGCCTCCATCCTCGCCTGCTCGATCGAGGGCGCCGGAACCCGGCGCAGGCTCCACGCCTGGCCCGCGGCCTGAAGCCCGCGGATGAACCACTTCGACGGATCCCACTGGTACCAGCGGATTCCATTGCGGAAGTCGCCCGGGAACCGGTGATGAAAGCTGTGGTAGCCCTCGCCGAGCGTCACGAGCGCCACGGCCCAGTTGTCGCGCGCCGACACGTTGGCGTCGAACGTCGGCGCGCCGGCCTTGTGCGCGAGCGAGTTCACGAAGAAGGTCGACTGGTGGACGAAAACGAGCCGCACGAAGCCTCCCCAGAGGAGCCCGGCCACCCAGTCGCCGAAGAAGGCGCCGACGAGCGCGGGGAGCCCGAAGCCGACGACGACCATGATCACGTAGTGCCAGCGGTGCTGCCACATCACCACGGGGTTCTTCAGGAGGTCCTTCGAGTTGCTGAAGTCGCCCGAGTCGGGGTTCTTGTAGAAGATCCAGAAGATGTGCGCCCACCAGAAGCCGCGCTGGATGTTGTACGGGTCCCAGTCGCGGTCGACGAAGCGATGATGGACGCGGTGTGAGGCGGACCACCAGAGGATCGAGTTCTGCGCCGCGAGGGCGCCGAAGACCGCAAAGAAGAACTCGACCGCGCGCGAGGCCTCGTAGGTGCGATGCGAGAAGAGCCGGTGGTAGCCGGCCGTGATCGACAGGCCGACGAGGAAGTACATCACCACGCCGAGCCCGAGCATCCACCACTCGAACCCGTGCGCGATCGTGTACCACGCGGTGCCAAATACTCCGATGATCGGGGTCAGCATCAGGAAGAGGATGTTGACCCAGTCTTTTTCCGCCGTCGTCGTCTGCATGGAGAGGCACTCCTCGATCGCAAAAAATGCGGCACCGCGGATCTGACGGGCAGGTCCACGGTGCCGCGGCTCTGATCGTAGCAGAACGGGCAGGCGCCGGAGGTGAATTTCAGCCCTCGCGCAGGCGCGGAGTCTCCCGACTGGACAGCGGACGTCCGCGATCGGTTACCATGTTTCAAATGGCAGAACCGGGCTGGCGGATCTCGAGGGAGCAGTTCGAACGCCTCGTCGAAGAGGCGATCGCCGACATTCCGGAGCGATTCGCCCAGGCGCTCCAGAACATCGCGATCGTCGTCGAGGAAGAGCCGACGGACGACGACCTCGAGATGCTCGACGACCCCGACGAATTCGAGGACGACGACGAGCTCCTCGGCATCTACCGCGGCGTGCCGCTCCCCGACCGCTCGTGGTCCGATCCCGCCGCGCTGCCCGACCAGATCGCGATCTTCCGCGGCCCGATTCTCCGGATCTCCGAGACGCGCCTCGACGCGATCGACGAGATTCGCGACACAGTCATCCACGAGATTGGCCACTACTTCGGGCTCGACGACGAAGAGATGCCGTTCTAGAAGCAGGCGCGGAGGCGAGAGGCGAAAGGCGACGAGCAGGCGGCTCGACGCAGCCGACCTGTCCGCATCTCACCTCTCGCATCTTGCCTTAGTCATCCAGGCGCGAAGCAGACGCTGCGCCTGCGGGCGCGAGCAGAACGAGACTCAACGAGAGAACTCTGCCTGCTGATCGCCTCTCGCCTCTCGCCTCTCGCCCCTCGCCTTCCCTAGCCAAACGCGAAGCCGAGCATCAGCTTCCCCGCCAGCGCCAGAATCACGATCGGCACGACGACGAACGCGAGGACGATGAGAACGGGGGCGAGCACGGCCGCGATCACGATTCCGAGGAGCGCGACGATCGCCACTTTCAGGATCACGAAGGCGATCTTGATCGGGATCAGCACGGCGGTGAAGACGAGTTTCAGCACCAGGACGACGAGCCCGATGGTCAACCCGACGACCGTCAGCGCGATCACTCCAGCCACCAGCGTCATGACCAATCCGAGAAACCAGCCCATCGCGGCACCTCCTGTGGGGGTGATACGAGGGATGCCGGGGGATGTTGCGGGAGAGGAGTAGATGTAACAGCAGGAAGGCGAAAGGCGAGAGGCGAGAGGCGATGAGCAGGCAAAGTTTGCAGAGGCGAGTGAAGAGTTGAATCCAAGGCGATCGTCAGCCCGCGAGCCTCATTTCTTTTCGCGTCTCGCTTCTCTCGCCCGCCTGCTTATCGCTTCTCGCCTGCCCACTCGTCGCCTTTCGCCTCTCGCCTCTCACCTGCCTGCTCATCGCCTCTCGCCTTTCGCCTCTCGCCTTTCGACCTCCTCACTCGATCTCTACTGCGAAGCTCACTCCGTGCCGCTTGAACCCGAGCGCTTCGTAGAAGCGATGCGCGCCCTCGCGGGCGAGGTTGCTCGAGAGGACGAGCTTGTAGCAGCCTGCCTCGCGGCAGCGCGCCATTGCGTGCTCCATCATCGCGCGGCCGACACCCTTCCCCTGCGCCTCGGTGGCGACGGCGACGTCCTCGACGAGGCCTTCGGGGGCGCAGCGCGCCCCGAGCGTGTCGACGATGCAGAGCGCGTACGTGCCGACGAGCTCCCCTTCGTCGAGCGCGAGCCAGACCCGGTAGTCGGGATAGCGCGAGAGGCGGTCGAAGACGGCGGCGAGCCTCTCGGGCGTCGCGAGCGGCGCGCCGCCAGCAAGCTCGCCGTAGAGTGCGCCTAACCGAGGGAGGTCTGTCCTGACCGCCTCTCGGAATGCAAGATTCACGAGCGTCTCCCTTCTCAGCCGAGCCACTTCTTCAGCTTCGACGAGAGCGTGCCCTTCTCCCGCTCCGCCTCGCCTGCCACGACCTCGGCGTAGTCGACGACGCGTCGATAGACTTCGCTCTCCGAGCAGAAGCCGAAGCGATAGATCCACCGGGGCGAAGGTCCCTGCTCGAGCTCCGCCCGCTCGAGGCGGTACGGCCGCCCTTCGAACATCAGTGTCATCGGCGGCGACCAGTCGGCGCGCTCGCGCGCCGAGGCGAGGACGAGCGCCCAGCCGCCGAGCTCGTCGTCCACGACGTAGTCGCCGCCGACGAGCCGCCGGAACTGCCCTCTCGAGCGGTCCTTCCTCAACTCCGCGGCGAGGTCCGCGGCGAGCGCGAACCGGTCGGCGGGGTTCTTCTCCAGACACTTGAGCACGATCCGGTTCAGCCAGGCGGGGATCTCCGAGCGGATCGACCTCGGCGGCGGCGCCGGCTCGCGCGTGTGGGCGAGGGCGAGGGCAACGGGCGTGTCGGCGACGAACGGGAGCCGCCCGGTCAGCAGCTCGAACAGGACGACGCCGAGCGAGTAGATGTCGCTCCGCCCGTCGACGCGATGCCCCTCGAACTGCTCGGGCGACATGTATTCGGGGGTTCCGACGATCATTCCTGTCGCGGTGATCGTCTTCATGTCGATGCCGACGCCGCGCGCGACGCCGAAGTCGAGCAGGCGAACCCTGCCGTCGGTCGCGATCATCACGTTGTGCGGCTTGACGTCGCGATGGATGACGCCGTGGCGATGCGCCTCGTCGAGCGCGTCGGCGACGGCTGCGCAGACCCTCGCGGCCTCTTCCGGCTCGAACGGCCCCTTCTCCCGCACGATGCGCCGGAGGTTCTGCCCGTCGACGAACTCGGCGACGAAGTACATCTCGTCATCCAGCAGACCTGACCCCGCGATTGCGGGGATCGACGGGTGTCGGATCTTCGCCAGCACGCCGATCTCGCGCCGGAAGCGCTCCGACCCGCCCGGATCGTCGGCCGCCGCGTGGAGAACCTTCAGCGCGAGCGTCGCGCCCGACTCGAGGTCGCGCACCCGGTAGACGCTCCCCATGCCGCCGCGCCCCAGGAACCCAGCGATCTCGTAGCGCCCGGCGTAAACGAAGCCGTCGGGATAGTCGGGAACCCTGCCCCGGCCCGTGCGCGGCGACTGCGGCGGCGTGCCCCGCTTCTCGGTCGTGAGGTCGGACAATGGTGTGGTGTGCGAGACGGTGATCTCGCCGCAGACCGCGCAGACCTTGCCCTCCTCGAGCCCGTCGAAGCCGCATTTCGCGCAGATCGCCATGGATGTGCCGCCAATTGTAGCGCCACCAAAACGCTAAACGCGAAACGCGGAACGCGAAACCGTGAAGCAGACGGAGGGAGGCATCGCGCGCCTGCCTGGTCTCGCGCCAGACTTGCACTCTGCATCACGGTTCCGCGTTCCGCGTTCCGAGTTTCGCGTTACGGTGCGAGCCACTCCGCCAGCGCGTCGAGCGTCCGCAGCTCGCGTTCGGGAAGCACGTCCGAGCCCGGCCGCTCGTTCTTGCGGTTGATCCAGGCGACCGGGATCCCGAGCTCGCGACACGGAACGACGTCGTGGAAGTGACTCTGCGCTGCATGCAGCCAGCGCGCCTCGCCACCGATCTGCTCCCGCGCTTCCAGGAAGTGCGCGTGCCCCGGCTTGTAGGAACGCACCTGCTGCGCCGTGACGATCAGGTCGAAGTCAGCCGTGAAGTGCTTCCGCGTCGCCGCGAGGAGATCGTCGTCGACGTTCGAGAGAATGCCTAGGCGGACCCCGGCGGCGGAGAGCCGCTCGAGCGCGCGGTTCGTGTCGGCGAACGGCGGCCAGGCGGGGAGACTCGCGGGCAGCATTCGCGCCTGTTCTTCGGAGACCGCGAGCCCGAGTCTCGCACCGATCCGCCTTGCGACTTCCGTCAGCACCTCGCGATAGCTCCGGTACTCGCTCTCGATCTCCGGCTCGATCTCGTGGTAGAGCTCGACGATGCGAGGGCGATCGAGCGGGTCGCCGATGCCTGTCGCAAGCAGCGCGCGCACGAAGCCCTGCTCCCAGTCGATCAGAGTTCCGTAGCAGTCGAAGGTGACGATGTCGTACATCGCGGTTCTTCCTACTCCGCGATCACGATCGCGACCGCGGTCGCCTGCCGCGGGTACGACTCCATCACTGCGCCCTCGTACCACGCTGCGACGACCGTGCCCTTGCGCAGCTCGCCCGCGCCGGCGTTGAGAAGCTGCTCACCCTTCTCGCGATAGATCCGCGTCTCGGCCGTGACCGTGACGACGTCCTTCAACGTGCCCGAGCGATCGCCCGGCTGCTCCTCGACGAGAATTCGAACCAGCGCGCCGCCGCTGCCCGGATCGACCTTCGTGATCGTTCCCTGGATGTCGAAGTCGCGCTGGGGAAGGGACGAAGGATCCTCCGTGGGCGTGTGGTCCGATGGATCGCCCACCGAGCCGCACGAAACCGCGAGCGCGAGCGCGAGCGAGGCCATCAATACGACGCGAAGGTAACGCATGGGCGTCTCCTACTCCTGCGAGAGAGGAACGAAGTCGGGATCGTCCTGACGGTCCCGCTCCCAGCTGAGGAAGTCCCAGTACCCGCAGTGGTGCTCTTCCGGGTAGTTGCGGCAGGTCTGCGGCCGCACGTCGTAGATCGTGCAGCGGCGCGTGTCGGAGTCGAGAAAGCGGCAGATGCTTCCGTAGATCGCGTCCTTCTGGTGGCGCAGCACGCGGTCACCGTCGAGGATCTTGGTGAAGCGGTTCTTCGCGAATTCCTTGTCGATGCCGAAGTGCTTCGCGATCCGCGCGATCTCGCGCTCGGTGACGTCGATGCCCGGGTAGCTGCAGCAGTACGCGGGACACTTCGTGCAATCGTAGGGGTTCTTGCTCGTCAAACGGTTCTCTCCTCGGTCGGGTTCGGGAGAGTCTAGAGGAAAACGTGGATTTCGGATTGCGGAATTCGGAATGCGGTGCCCGGGCACATCACCTGCCACCCGCCAACTCACCTTCCATTCCAGCGAGCCCGTGCCCCATTCCGCAGTCCGCACTCCGCATTCCGCATTTCCATCGTTCTCATCTACGATGAGCAGATGGACGCCGAACTCGTCCGCTCGCTCGAGACCCTGGCGCTCGCACTCGGGCTGGGGATGCTCGTCGGCCTGCAGCGCGAAAGCGCCAACAGCCGCATTGCCGGGCTGCGCACGTTCGGCCTCGTGACCCTCACCGGCGCCCTTGCCGGGCTGCTGGCACCGGCTCTCGGCCCCTGGATCCCGGTCGCCGCCGTCGTCTCGATCGCCGCGTTCGCCATCCTCGGAAACCTGCTCGCGGCACGGGACGGTGAGATCGACCCCGGCACGACGACGGAAGTCACGATGGTGCTGATGTGCCTCATCGGCGTCTATCTCGCGACCGGCGCGCGAATCGCGGCCGTCGTTCTGAGTGCCGCGATTGCCGTCCTTCTCCAGTTCAAGACGCAGGCGCGACGGATCGTCGAGCGGCTCGGCGAGAAGGACATCGAGCAGATCATCCGGTTCGCGCTGATCTCGCTCGTCATTCTCCCGGTGCTCCCGAACCGCAACTTCGGCCCGTTCGACGTGCTC
>JAMPYE010000110.1 GCA_023700825.1 Thermoanaerobaculia bacterium
GCGGGACGATGCCGACGTGCTTGCGGTAGTCGTCGAGCCGCACGGTCGCGAGATCGCGGCCGTCGATCAGGATCGAGCCCGACGTCGGCCGGTAGAAACTCGCGATCAGCGCGACGAGCGTCGACTTCCCGCCGCCCGACGGCCCGACGAGCGCGGTCGTCGTCCCGAGCTCGGCGACGAGGTTGATGCCGTCGAGCACGCGCACCCCTTCGCGATACTCGAACGACAGTTCGTGCGCTTCAATCCGGCCGTCGACCTTCTCGAGCCTCGCCTTCGTGCGGTCTCCTGCGACCTCGGTGGAGAGCCCGAGGGTCTCGCGCATCCGTTCAAGCCCGGCGAAGGCCTCGACGAGCTGCGTTCCGATGGCGACGATCATGACCACCGGAGCGACGAGCACACCGATGTAGAGCGAGAACGAGATCAAATCTCCCGTCGTCATGCGGCCTGCGATGACCTCTCGCCCGCCGATCGTGAGAATGAGGATCGCGACCACGCCGAGCATGAGGCTCGACACGACACCCATCGACGAGGTCGTCTTCATCGTCTTGACGACGTTGCGCAGCAGTTCGTGCGCTCCCTCGGTGAAGATGCGCGCCTCACGCCTCTCGGCACGGAACGCCTTGACCACACGGATCCCCGAGTAGTTTTCGCTCAGCCGCCCCATGACGCGGCCGCTGATCTCGTTCCGCTCGCGGTAGGCGGGGCGGAGACGCTTCATCGCGATCCAGAAGATCGATCCCGCGGTGAACATCAGTACGGCGATGATCGCCGTCATCTTCGGGCTGAGGTAGAAGAGGATCGCGAGCGCGCCGAGCGCGGTGATCGAGCTCGCCGTGAGCTGCACGAGCCCGGAGCCGACCAGGTTCCTGATTCCCTCGGCGTCCCACATCGTGCGCGAGAGCAACGTGCCGGTCTTGTTGGCGTCGAAGTAGCTGACGGGAAGACGTTGGATGTGCCTCTGGATGCGCCGCCGGTACTCGGTGATCGTCTTCTGCGCCTCGATGCCGAGTAGTTGAGCGAGTGTGAAGCTCGAAGCCGCCTCGATGATCGACGCGGCGCCGGCGGCGAGCGCGAGTTTTGGCAGCAGCTCGAAGTTCTGCCGGCCGATGACGTCGTCGATCAGGAACTTCGTCGTGCCGGGGAGGACGATGCTCGCGAGACGGTTCATCAGGAGCAGTGGAAAGGCGGCCACGAGCTTCCACCGGCGGCTCCAGGCGATCTCCAGCGCCTCGCGGAGAAGGGGAGAGACCCGCTGCCAGCTGATACCGCGCCGCTTCGGGGCCTCGGCCCTCGCTTCGTTCGCCATCGCGACCATGTTAGCGGAATGTCCGCTCTGGCGAATGGGGAGGATTCTCCGCTGTTTCCGATACACTTTCCTCCACGGACCAGATACTTCGAAATCCCCGGAAGAAACAGATCACCGTCGCGAGCGTGCTGCATTCGCCGACGACGCTGAAGGTCTGCAACCTCGCGGCGACGATCGCGACGATCTGGCTCTTCCACTTCGTGCTCGTCGGCGTTCCGCAGAACCGTCAGCAGCGGGAGGTCGAGCGCGCGGCCGCGCTTCGCGCCGACGGGGCGCGGACCGTGGCGATGTACGAGCAGAGCAGGAAGATGATCGCGGAGGAGGACTGGGTCGCGGCAGCGGCGCTCACGCGCCGGCTGGTCGACCGCGACCCGGACAACCACCTCTACATGGAACAGCTGGCCGAGGCACTTCGCCGGCTGGGGCGCCCCGCCGAGGAAGCCGAGGTGTGGGAGCGCTACATGCTGGTTTCGCCGACCCCCGCGGCCGCCTGCCCGGCGGTCGCGCAGGCCTGGAAGAAGGCGGGGCGCCCCGAGCGAACCCTCGTCGCGTTCGAACGCTGCTACCAGCTCGCGCCGCAGGACACGGACACGATCTTCTACCTGGCGAGAGAGTACGAGCGGGCGCGCCGGACGCGCGACGCGAAGGCGCTCTACCAGAAGGGGCTGGAGCTCTCGCCCGGCTATCACGACATGGCGGTGGGACTCGGGCGCACCTGGCTGAGCGAGGAAAAGCCCGAGATGGCGGAAGCGCTCGCGCGAGGCGTGCTCGAGCAGAAGCCGGACTACGCCGACGCGCTGCTGCTGCTCGGCACCGCGCTTCGCGAGCAGAAGAAGGTTCCGGAGGCGCGGGTGGCGCTCCAGCGCGGCCTGGAGATGTCGCCCCGCTACTCGGATTTTCACTACATGCTGGGGCGTCTCTCCGAGGACGAGGGGAATCGGGAGGAGGCGCTGCGCTGGTATCGCGAAGCGCTCGCGATCAGCCCCGAGAGAAGCGACGCGAAGGCGAGGATCACCGCGCTCGGGGAAGGGACGTGAGGTGAAGGCCTCGAATCCGTTTCCGGCGGAGGTCACCGAGGTCGCGCGCAGGGTCGTGCGACGCGCGTCGCTGCATGCTTCGAGAATCGCCCTCGCGCTCGTCTGCGTCGTGAGCTCGGCGTACTGCCTTCTCTGCTACATCCCGTTCACAAACCAGGGCTTCAGCCAGGGGAGGATGATCTCGTGGCTGCCGCTCTTCGTCGTCCTCCAGCCATACCTGTTCACGTTGCTGTCGGCGGCGGTCGTCGTCACGACGCTGCCCCGGTATGGATTCGGAAGGTCGAATGCGTGGTCGTTCTCGACCGGCGCGGTGCTGGGTGGATGGTCGGTCTGGATGTTCGCCGCAAACCCGCTCGCGAATGCGGGGATGGACGGAGCGACGCTCGCGCGCGCGTCGTGGATGTTCGTTCCGCTCGCCGTCGTCGGCATCTTCGACCTGCCCGACGCATCGAGACTCGTCATCTGGAAGTCGAGTCGAGGCGCCGAGTCGGCGAGGCAATTCCAGATGGTCGTGCTCGCCGCGATCGCGATCGCTCTGGTGTTCTCGACGGCTGCAGTCGCCCGCGCCCCGCACGGGACGCTCAGTGGCGGCGATGCGCTGGCCGTCGGAATCGTCGGATTCTGGACGCAGCTCGTCGTCGCTTCGTGCGCGTTCATCGCGCTCGCCTTCACGCGGTCGATCGCGAGTTTTTTCTACCGATCCGCCTTCGTCGAAGCGGTCCTGATCCTGATCCTCGGCGGGTTTGCCCTTGCCAGGGCGCTCGTCTCGATCGTCTTCGTCCCGTTATCCGTCGAAGGTTTTCCGGCGTGGATGCTCGCCTCCGTCTGTTCGGCCTCACTCGCACTCTTCCTGTACGGAACCGGGATCCGGCATCGCGCGATGGGGAAGGATCCGGGGATTGGAAGCGGCCTCGACCTGATCGCGACGGGGCTAGGCGTGGTCCCGGGGATTCCGCGACGTGCGCTGCTCGTCACCCTCGGCTGCGCGCTCCTTCTTATTGCGGTGCTGGCCGTCTCTCTGGCCGGCTTCGACTGGGACTTTCTGCAGCAGAAGCTCCTGGTGATTACCGCGTGGATCGTCTTCTCCACGATTCTCTACAGGCTGATTCCGCCCCGCGATCCTGCGCCTGACGCCACGATCGTCTGGCTCGAGCTCTGCGCCCTGATTCTCGGCGGGCACTATGCGCTCGACCGGTGGGGCGGGCGCATTCCGGCAATCGCGGGCGGAGGAAGCCTCGAGGCCGCCGAGATGCGGTGGCGATCGTGGGACGTTGCGTTCCGGCTCGGTCGAGACGCGGTGACACTGGCCTCGCCCGTGCGGGCCGACGAGCTTTACGCTTTCCTCCGCAGCCACACGAACATCTCGCGCGCGGTCAAGGTCGCACCGGTCGAGGTCGAGCCGGTCCAGCGTCTCATTCCGACGACCGCGCCGCGGCCGCACATCTTCGTCTTCGTCGTCGACAGCCTGCGCCGCGACTACGTCGGCGCAAACAACAGGGACGTCACCTTCACCCCGGCGCTGGACGCACTCGCGCGCGAAGGCGTCTCGTTCAGGAACGCGTTCACCCGATACGCCGCGACGGGACTATCCGAGCCTTCGATCTGGGTCGGCGGGACGATGCTGCACAAACAGTACGTCGAGCCGTTCCATCCAATGAACTCGCTGCAGAAGCTCCTCGAGTGGGAGCGCTACCGCGAGATTCTCGGGCACGACGAGCTACTCGAGACGATCGTGCGCGACGGGCCGCTCGTCGATCGACTGCCGCCTGCCGGCGACGGGGAAAAGCTCTGCGACCAGCTCGATCTATTGAAGGCGCGCATCGAGCCGCTCACCGGGGGCACGGAGCCGGTCTTCGCGTATCTGAGACCGCTCGATCTCCACATCTCGTCGATTCGCCGCGAGGGCCCCGGCGTGCCGCCCGGCGAGGCCTACCCTGGCTTCCACGCGCCCTACGCCTGGCGCGTGCGCCGCATCGACCGATGCCTCGGCGGTTTCTTCGATTTCCTTCGCACGAAGGGGATGTGGGACACCAGCATCGTCGTCGTCACCGCCAACCACGGCGACGCGCTCGCGGAGCGCGGACAGTGGGGCAACGCGTACTCGATCGCGCCGGAGATCCTCCGCGTTCCGCTGATCGTGAAACTTCCGCGAGCGCAGCAGGGCGCGCTCAAGGCGGACCGGGACGCGGTCGCGTTCGTCTCCGACATCACGCCCACGATCTACTACGCGCTCGGCCACGCGCCGATCCGCAACAGCGAACTTCTCGGGCGGCCGCTGTTCACCGGCAACCTCCGCGAGCAGAAGGGCTACCTTCGCGGCAACTATCTCGTCGCGTCGAGCCTCGGGCCGGTTTACGGCATTCTCGGAGAGAACGGCCGGAGGCTCTACGTGGCGGACGCGATCAACTTTCGCGACACCGTCTACGAGATCGGCAGGGACGGCAGCGGCGCGTCGCGAGACCCCGATCCGGCCGAGTCGCGCCGCGCGCACGCGCTCCTGCGCGAGAAGATCCAGGCGATCGCGGACGAGTACCGGTTCACCCCCTGAGAGGGTGAATCGAGATTGAGAATCTGGAATTGAGGATTGAGAGGTGGGGACGGTCACGTCCTGCTGGTCGACCGACTCTTCGGATTCGGGAATGAGAGATTGTGAGGCGGCCGCGCAGCCGCCCTCTCTCAATTCTCAACTGCGAATTCTCAACTCGTCTTCTCCACTTCCACTCGGGCGTCGTTGTAGCAGGCGCCACCGGAGACCGGCTCGACGTTCTGCGGGCAGAGTGCCGCGGCGGTGCGGCCGTTACCTGCCGACTTCATCCAGGCGCCTTTGTTCATCGAGACGACTCCGGGTCGGATCCGGTCGGTGATCCTTGCGCGCACCCTGACTTCGCCAAGCGTGTTGAAGACACGGACTGCGGCGCCGTCACCGATGCCGCGCCGGGCGGCGTCGCCCGGATTCAGCTCGACGAAAAGCTCGTCGAAGTTGTACTCGCCCATCGAGCTCGAGATCATCCGCGAGCTCGCGGGTGTGATGAGCGAGAGTGGGAAGCGCGGGTCGGAGATCGCGACGAAGCTCCACGGATCGTCGCCGAGGATGGACGGGCGGAGGTCGACCTTGCGCTCGGGAGTGCGGGGAAAAGCCGTTTCGAACTGCACGGGCGCAGCGCCGGGAAAGTCGTAGCGGGTGAAGCTGCCTGCGAGCAGCGCGTCGACGTCGGGCTTTCTCCCGTTTCCCATGTCGAGATGTGAGGCCACGTAGCGAACGCACTCCTCGCTCGTGGTTCGGAATTGCGGGTCGTCAAAGCCCATTGCCTGTCCGAGCCTCGCGAAGAGCCGGTCGTTCGGCATCGACTCGCCGACCGGCGCGATCGCCGGCTTCACGCCTCCGACCACGAACGATCCGTATCCGCGCTTCACGTCCCATGCTTCGAGGAAGGTCGTTGCGGGAAGCACGATATCGGCGTAGGTCGCGCTGTCGGTCATCACCTGGTCGTGGACGACGGTGAAGAGGTCGTCGCGCATCAGGCCGCGGACCACGGAGTTCTGGTCGGGCACGGTGGCGACCGGGTTGCAGTTGTAGACGAAGAGCGCCTTGATCGGAGGGGAGAGGGGCTCCGTCAGCAGCGTTCCGAGCTTCGACATGTTGAGCGTGCGCGCCGTCCACTTCAGACCGGCGAAGAACGGCTCGACGTCGAGCTTCGCGGCGCCGCTGTTGCTCAGCGTGTAGCCTCCGCCGCGCAGGCCGAACTTGCCGGAGACCGCGGGGATCGCGAGCACCGCCGCGACGGCCTGCGCGCCGTTCGTGTTCCGCTCCAGCCCCCAGCCGCATCGCATGACCGCGGGTGAAGCCTCGGCCCATCGTCGCGCGATCTCACGGATTGCCCCGGCGTCCACTCCCGCGACGCTCGCCGCGCGCTCGACAGGCCACGCCGCCGCCTCGTCGAGCAGCGCGCGCGCGCCCGTGGCGTGCGCGCCGAGGAATGCGTGATCGATCGCGCCGAGTCTCGCGAGCTCGCCGATGATTGCGAGCGCGACGACGACGTCGGTCCCGGGAAGTATCGAGAGATGGAGGTCGACTTCCTTCGACGCGAGCGCCTGGCGCGGGTCGATCGTCACGACGAACGCGCCGCGCCTCCGCGCCTCCTGGAGGTAGGGGATGAGGTGGATCTGCGACGCCTTCGGGTTTGCCCCCCAGACGACGATCATCTTCGCGTGGACGTAGTCCTCCGGCGCAACGCCCGGCATCTTGCCGTACATCGCCGTGGCGATCGCGCCCGTCGGCGCCGCGCAGAGTGTCTTCTCGATCTGCGACGCCCCGAGGCGCGCGAAGAAGTAGTCGTCGAGAAGCCCGTCGGAGACGAAACCGTTCGAGCCGCCGTAGGCGTACGGAAGGATCGCCTCGGCGCCGTGCCCGGCGATGATCGCCTGGAAGCGCGTCGTGATCTCCGAGATCGCCTCGTCCCACGTGATGCGCTCGAACTCGCCCGAGCCCTTCGCTCCCTTTCGCCGCAGCGGGTGAAGGACTCGCGACTCGTGGTAGACGCGTTTCGCGAAGCTCCCGACCTTGCTGCAGATGAAGCCGTCGGTCGTCGGGTGATCGCCCCGGCTTCCCCGGATCGCGGTCACGCGGCCTTCGTCGACGTGGACGTCGAGTGCACACGTGTCTGGGCAGTCCATCGGACAGGTGGTGGTGACGACGGTCATCGGAAACTCCTCGGTTCGGACGAGAAAAGGATAGCGGAATTCGACCATGCCCGCCGTTGCGGGACGGTGACGAGAGGGCACCACATGCGGATACGTGCCGGGACTGTGTGGCGCAGACACTCCTGTCTGCGCGCGGCCCGAAGCGCCGCATTGGGTGAGTAGCGGGTGACGTCGGAGAGCCAGCGCCCCGCGTTGCGGGGCGACGCGCAGGCAGGCGTGCCTGCGCCACAGGTGGTGGCGCTATCCTATGGCGTCGTGCCTCCCACGAGCCTGCCAGGCGTCCACGGGGCTCCCGCTTCCTCCGCCTTCGTTTCCAGATTCTTCAGGTCGACGGCGACGAGGCGCTGCAACTCGCTCTCGAGCGCCGCGAACTGCTTCTCCGCGATGTCGGCACTCATCCGGTGAGTGGCCGTCGGCCCGTGGAGCGAGCTCGTGTTGCCGCCAATCGCGACGTTGAGCCTCCGTTTGATCGAGACCGGCCCGGGATCGCCGAAGTACTCGCGCGTCGTACTTCCCGAAAGACGGAGGTCGAGCGAGTGAACGAGCCTTTCGATCCGGCGCACCTCGTCGTCGAGTGCGCGACCGGCCGCCTCCGTGTTCGCGAGCGCCTCACGTACGGCCTTGAGGCGAGTCTTCGTCTCCTCGATCGTCGAGTCGGCGCCTTCGATTTCGCGCTGCAGCGCGGCGAGCCTCAGGTGGAACTTCGAGGCGTCTTCAGGCGAAGCACCCGGGAGCGCCGGCGTGCGGATCGACTCGACCTCGAAGCTCTGTTCGAGGCCGAGGTCGGTGACCACGCCGTCGACACGCTTCGCGAGACGCGCTGTGTACTTTCCGGGAGGTGCCATCGCCAGGAACGGCTGCGCCCACTTCTCCTCGGATTCCTTTTCGACCCATGGCTCGCGCGACGCGTAGCGCAGATCCCACGCGACGCGGTGGAAGCCGGCCTCGACCGGTCCGGTCAGCTTTCGGACGACTTTGCCGGCGGAATCGAGCACGGTGAGCAGGATCGCCGGATCCTCCTCGCGCTCTTCCGCGAGGATCGCGTCCCAGCCCGGCGTCGGAGTGTCCGCGCCCTTCTCGATGAGCTTCTTCTCCAATTCCGTGCGCGATTTCTTCCTCGTTCGCAGCTCGTCGCGCAGGTAATACGTGAACACCGCGCCGAACGGAGGATTCGGGGCGGTGTAGAACGCGTCGCCCTGGGTTCCCTTGCCCTCGTCGCCGAGCGGCGAGCGCTCGACGTACCAGCGTGCTTTCCGAAGGGGGAAGAAGTCCACCTCCTTCGCGAGTGACGCCTCGCTCACGGAACGCAGCGCCGCGTAGTCGTCGAAGACGAAGAAGCCGCGGCCGAAGGTCGCGCCGACGAGGTCGTCCTCGCGCTTCTGGATCGCGAGGTCGCGGAAGGGGATGTTCGGGACCTCGCCCTCGAGCTTGATCCACTTCTTTCCCGCGTCAGCCGTGAAGAAGACGCCGAACTCGGTGCCCGCGAAGAGGAGCTCGCGCTTCACGTGGTCCTGTACGACGCGCCAGACGACGTGCCGCGCCGGAAGGTCTCCGGTGATGCTCGTCCACGTCCGTCCGCGATCCGCGCTCTTGAAGACGTACGGGGCGAAGTCGCCCTGCTTGTGGTGATCGACGACGACGTAGACGGTGTTCGCGTCGTGGAGGTCGGCCTTGATGTCGTTGACGAAGAACATCGGGGCGACGCCCGGCAGCTTGTCGATCTTCCGCCAGGTCGCCCCGCCGTCCTCGGTAACCTGGATGATCCCGTCGTCGGTTCCCGCGTAGACGACACCGGCGGCGAGGGGCGACTCGGAGAGCGACGTGATCGTGCCGTACATCGACATCGCCCAGAAATCCCAGCCGGCGTCGATGCTCTGCACGCGTCCCATCACCGGCCGCTTCAGGCGCTCGACGCCGCGCGAGAGATCGCCGCTGATCGCGCGCCACGAGTCTCCGCGGTCGTCGCTGCGCCAGACGCGCTGGCTCGCGTAGTAGAGCCGCGCCGGGTCGTGCGGGCTGATGAGGATCGGGGCGTCCCAGTTGAACCGGTCGTTAGGCTCACCCTCGGCGGGCTGCGGCTGGATGTAGACGACCTCGCCAGTCTTCCTATCGAAGCGGTTGAGGTTCCCCTCCTGCCACTCGCAGTAGACGATGTCGGGGTTCGTCGGGTCCGCCGCGGGCTGGTGGCCGTCGGCTCCGAGCGCGATGAACCAGTCGCCGTTCGAGGCACCGTGCTGGTTCGCGGTCCGCGACGGCCCGCCCATCGTGCTGTTGTCCTGCGTGCCGCCGTAGATGTTGTAGAAGGGTGTGTCGTAGTCGACCGTGACCTTGTAGAACTGCGTGACGGGAAGATTCGAGACGAACTTCCAGCTCGCGCCGAGGTCGAACGACTCGTAGACGCCGCCGTCGCAGCCGGCCAGGAGGTAGTCGGGATCGTCGGCGGCAAAGGCGAGCGCGTGGTTGTCGACGTGCTTGTACTTCTCACCGACCTCGCGAAACGTCTTGCCTCCGTCGTCCGAGACGTGGAGCCAGACGTCCATCTGGTAGATGCGGTCGAACTGATGGGGGCTCGCGAAGAGCTCCTGGTAGTAGTGCGGCCCGGTGCCGCCGGAGACGTAGTCGGCGCGTTTGTCCCAGCTCTCGCCGCCATCCTCGGACCGATAGAAACCGCCCTTGCGGTGGGCGAGCTCGATCGTCGCGTAGACGACATCGGGTCGCTGCGGGGAAATCGCGAGGCCGATCTTCCCCATGTTCTCTTCGGGCAGGCCCTCCGTCACCTTGCGCCAGCTCTTCCCGCCGTCGATCGACTTGTGGATACCCGATTCGGGGCCGGCGTTGAGGAGCACGGCGACGTCGCGGAAGCGCTGGTGCGTGGTTGCGTAGAGGACGTCGGGGTTGCGCGGATCCATGCGCACCTCGTTGACGCCCGTGTAGTCGCCTCCGCCGAGGATCTTCTGCCACGTCTTGCCGCCGTCGACCGTCTTGAAGAGTCCACGCTCGCCTCCGGCTTTCCAGAGCGGGCCCTGCGAGGCGACGTAGACGACGTCGGAGCTCCTGGGATGGACGAGGATCGTGCCGATGTGCTCGGACTTCTCGAGCCCCATCTTCGTCCAGTTCTTGCCGCCGTCGAGGCTGCGGTAGACGCCGTCGCCGTAGCCGACGTGGCGCCCGCCGACGTTCTCGCCAGTTCCGACCCAGATGGTGTCGGGCCGCTGCGGGTCGAGCGTGACGCAGCCGATCGAGTAGGAGCCCTGGTCGTCGAAGATCGGAGTCCAGGTCGTGCCGGCGTTCGTCGTCTTCCAGACTCCGCCACTGCCGACCGCGACGTACCACGTCGCCCTGTCCGCGGGGTGAATGACGATGTCGGAGATGCGCCCCGACATGAAGCCGGGCCCGATGCCACGGAGCTCGAGACCCTTGAAGGTCTCGGCCTTCATGCGCGACGAATCGGCCGACTTCGTGGCCGCCTTCGTTTCGGCGGAAAGAGTGAACGAGACGAACACTGCTGCGATGAGAAGCGCGAAGACGCGGGCGTATTTCATTGCGGTGGGTCCTTCCGTGGCGAGTGCCGGAAGTGATTCTGCATCAGTTGCAGGCGAAAGGCGAAAGGCGAAAGGCGTGAGGCAGGCAGGGGCCAAAGGTCAAAGGTCAAAGCA
>JAMPYE010000111.1 GCA_023700825.1 Thermoanaerobaculia bacterium
GAACAGCGGTCGCGGCCCGCGCAGCGCATTCGCGGCCACTACCGGATCAACCGCGCGGAGTTGCTCGAGTGGGCGACCGAGCGTCGGGTCGCGGTTTCCCCTCGCGCGTTTCAACAGGAGCGCGGCGCTCCGACGCTCACGGAGGCGCTGCGCGCCGGTGGCGTGAACCACGACGTCCCCAGCGCGACTCTCGAGCTCGCGCTCCGCCACATCGTCGGACGGCTCACGGTCGCCGACGACGCCGACCGCGAAATGCTGCTCGAGATCCTCCTCGCGCGCGACGCGATCGGCGTGACGCCAGTAGGCGACGGAATCGCCATCCCGCACGTACGCACGCCGATCATCCTGGACTCCGCGGGCGCGGTCGTCTCGCTCTCGTTCCTCGCGGAGCCGATCGACCTCGAAGCGCCTGACGGCCGCCCAGTCGACACGTTCTTCTTTCTCATCTGTCCCACGGTTCACGTGCACCTCGCGATGCTTGCCCGGCTCGCACACGCATTGCGGGACGGTGCCTTCCGCGCCGCGGTCCAGGCCCGCGACCCCGAAGCGATCCTCCGCGCGGCCTCCGCGCTCGAAGGGTCGGGCTGATGCTCGCACTGCTCGTCGCGGGACTCTCGCTGATCGCCCTGAGCGGGCTTGCGTCATTCGGGCTGCGCGGGCGCCGCGGCGAGATCGCGGGGGCGACGGCCGTCGTTGCAGGGTCGCTCTGCGGGCTCGTGACCGTCATCGATACGCTCCGCACCGGGATCGTGCTCACGGCGAACCTCCCATGGCAGCTGCCGCTCGCCGAGGTGATCGTGCGTGTCGATCCGCTCGCTGCTGCGTTTCTGGCACCGATCTTCGTGCTCGGCGCGGTTGCGTCCGTCTACGGGCTTGCCTATTGGCCTTCGAGCGAGCAACGTTCGGCCACACGCGTCCGCGTCTTTATTGGGATCCTGCTCGCCGGGATGTCGACCGTCGTCATCGCCGCCCACGCGATCCTGTTCCTCGTCGCCTGGGAACTGATGGCCCTCTCGTCGTTCTTTCTCATCGCCGCCGACGATTCTGAGCGCGAGGTTCGGGACGCCGCGTGGATCTACCTCGTCGCGACGCACATCGGCACTCTCGCCCTCTTCGCGATGTTCGTGGTGATGCGCGACGTCAACGGCACGTTCGCTCTCGGCCCGCTTGCCGGGGCCGGGGCGCTCGTCCCGACGCTCGTCTTCCTTCTCGCTCTCATCGGCTTCGGGTTCAAGGCAGGTATCGTCCCTCTTCACTTCTGGCTTCCCGGCGCGCACGCGAACGCACCGAGCCACGTGTCCGCGATCCTCTCGGGCGCGATGCTGAAAGTCGGCGTGTACGGCCTCGTGCGCATTCTGACGTATCTCGACGATCCTCCGCTCTGGTGGGGCGGCCTGCTCGTCGCCCTCGGCCTCACCGGCGCGCTCACCGCGATCACCCTGGCGATCGGCGAGTCCGACATGAAGCGCGCCCTCGCCTACTCGAGCGTCGAGAATGTCGGGATCATCGTGGCGGCGATCGGCGTCGCGACGTTCGGTCGCGCGGTGCAGCTTCCGGCGCTGACCGCGATCGGGTTCGCGGCGGCGATCCTCCACGTCTGGAACCACAGCGTATTCAAGGGGCTCCTCTTCCTCGGCGCAGGAAGCGTGCTGCACGCGACCGGCACGCGGCGCATCGATTCGATGGGCGGCCTGCTTCGCCGGATGCCGGTAACCGGCGCCGCCTTCTTCGCGGGCGCCTGCGCCGCGGCGGCGCTTCCCGGCGCGAACGCGTTCGTGAGCGAGGCACTCCTCTACTACGGTTTCTTCCTCACGGCGCCCCGCGGCAGCATGCTCGCGTTCGGCGCAGCGATCCTCGCATTCGTCGGTGCCATCGCCGTCGTCTGCTTCGTCCGCCTGACGGGCACGATCTTCCTCGGGAACTCGCGCAGCGAGCAAGCCGCGCACGCCCACGAGTCTCCTCTGCTCATGCGAATCCCGATGATCGTCCTCGCCGCGGCGGTCATCGTCACCGGGCTCCTACCAACGGTGATCGTTCAGCCGCTCCAGGCCGTCGCGCCCGGGGCGCTAGAGTCCATCGCGCCGTTCCTTGGCGCAATCGCACTTCCCGTCCAACTCGCAGCGCTCGGGACGGTCGCCCTGTTCGTCGTGCTGCTCGCCGCGACGCGACGGAGCCCTCGAGCGGTGACATGGGACTGCGGCTACGCCGCCCCCACGGCACGAATGCAATACACGGGACGCTCTCTCGGAGAATGGATCAGCGAACGCCTGACTCCCGACTTCCTGCGCCCGCGCGTCGAGGCGCCGATGCCGTTCGACATGTTCCCCCCGCCGGCGAAGCTGTCCGTCTCCACGCGCGAGCCGTTCTCCGAGGAGCTCTACAGACCGCTCGTGAAGCGATGGGCCAGGCGCGCGATGCGGTTCCGCTGGGTGCAGCAGGGCCGGCTACCGCACTACCTTCTCTACATCCTCGTGACGCTCGTCGCGGGGATCGGCTGGGCCGTCGTCTTCCCTCTTCTGAGAGCATGGCGATGAGCGCGCAACTCGTCCTTCTCGGCTCAATCCTGTGCATCGCCAGCGGCGGTCTCGCCATCCTTCCAGGAAAGAGCTTCATTCGAACGACACCCGTCATGATCATCACCGGGGCGATCGCAGGGCTCGCGGGCTGCTGGATCGGCCTTACTTCGGCCACGACCACCCTCGTTCTTCCGTGGATGATCCCGGGGGGCGAGTTCAGGATCACGGTCGACGCGCTTTCGGCGTTCTTCGCGGCTCCAGCCTTCCTGATGGCTGGCGCGGGCGGGCTCTACGCGGAGCGCTACTGGCCGGCAGACCGGCGGCGCGCGGCCTGGGTCCGCGGCTTCTTCGGTCTGCTCACCGGCTCGCTCGTGATCGTCATGGTCGCGGGCCATACGATCCTCTTTCTCGCGGCATGGGAGATCGTCACGATCTCCGCGTTCTTCCTCGTCGGCACGGAGCACGAAGCCCCGGAATCCCGCAACGCGGCGTGGCTCTACCTCGCCGCAAGCCACGTCGCGATGCTCGCGCTTTTCGCGATGATCGCGATCCTCCACGCATTGACGCACACGTGGGCGTTCGACGCGCTCCCGGCGGGGCTCGCCAGCCTTCCGATCGGCAGGGTGATCTTCGCTCTCGCGATCTTCGGCTTCGGGATCAAGGCCGGCCTCATGCCGTTCCACGTCTGGCTGCCTGGAGCGCACGCGGCAGCGCCGACACATGTCTCGGCGATGATGTCGGGCGTCGTCATCAAGATGGGTGTCTACGGCCTCGTTCGCACCCTCTCTCTTTTCGACGAGATTCCCTACTCGTTCGGCACGACGCTGCTCGTCCTCGGAATCGTCTCGAGCATCCTCGGTGTCGCGTTCGCGCTGGCGCAGCACGACCTCAAGCGGCTGCTCGCGTACCACAGCATCGAGAACATCGGAATCATCGTCTGCGGGCTCGGGATCGGCTTCCTCGCCGAGGCGCACGGCTCGGCGCGCGTCGCCGCGCTCGCCTTCGCCGGCGCGCTGCTTCACGTCTGGAATCACGGCCTGTTCAAGGCGCTCCTCTTTCTCAGCGCCGGCTCGGCGATTCACGCGACCCACACGAGGGAGATCGATCGGATGGGCGGGCTCACGCGACGCATGCCATGGACCGCGCTCGCATTCCTCACCGGCGCGATCGCGATCTGCGGGCTTCCGCCGCTGAACGGATTCGTCAGCGAGTGGCTCATTTACGTGTCGGCGTTCACCGCCGTGACTGCGCGTGAGGCCGACTGGAGCTGGCTCCTGGTCTTCGCGGTACCGCCCGCGCTCGCGCTCACGGGAGCGCTGGCCCTCGCCTGCTTCGTCAAGGCGTTCGGGGCGGTGTTTCTCGGCGCGCCCCGCGCCGCGGCGGCGGCCGCCGCGCACGAAAGCCCGCTCGGCATGCGCGCGGCGATGATGCCGCTCGCCGCCGCATGCTTCGGGATCGGCCTCGCGCCCACGCTGCTTGGGCCGATGCTCGAGCGCGTGACGGCGCTGATCGCTCCCGGTTTGCCCGGCTGCGATCTCGCCGGCTCACTGCAAGGAGTCCAGACGAGCGCGATCACGGTCGCCGTCGTCGCCGCCGTCGCGTTTGGATTCGTCACGCTGCTATCGCGCAAACGCCGCACCGGGCCAACGTGGGACTGCGGATACGCGGCAGCCGTGCCGCGAGCGCAGTACACCGCGTCGTCGCTCGCAAGGTCGATCACCGGGGTCTTCGCCTGGGCCATGCCCGCGGTCGTGCACGCGCCCGCGAAGCTCCCGCTCTTTCCTCGCGAGGCGAGTTTCGAGAGCCACGTGCCGGACACGGTCCTCGATCGCGCGCTGCTGCCGGCGCTGCGCTTCTCGGAGCGGCTCATCAGCTACGCGCGATACGCGCAAAGCGCACGCGTGCAGTTCTACATCCTCTCCCTCGGCGTCACGCTGGTCGTCCTGCTTTTCTGGAGTGCCCTATGAGAGTCGTGCTTCAACTTCTGCTCGTCGTTCTCGCCTCCCCGTTGCTGCTGGGCGTGATCAACAAGACCAAGGCGCTCATGGCTGGGCGGGTCGGGCCACCGGTGCTCCAGTCGTACCGGGACATCGCGAAACTCCTCCGAAAGGGCTCGGTGATCAGCGAGACGACGACGTGGGTGTTCCTTCTCGGGCCCGCGGTGGCGCTGGTCGTTCCTCTGCTCGCTTCGCTCATGCTTCCTCTGGCGGGAACCGAGGCGCCGATCGCGTTCACGGGCGACCTGATCGTCTTCGTCTACCTCTTCGCGCTCGCCCGTTTCTGCACGACGGCCGCGGCGCTCGATACCGGCTCCGCGTTCGAGGGGATGGGTGCGGCGCGCGAGCTGACGTTCGCCGCGCTTGCCGAGCCCGCGCTCTTCTTCGGCTTTCTCGCGCTCGCGCGAGTCTCCGGCGGTCTCTCGCTCACGAGCTTCATGACGATGGACGGCGGGCACTGGCGCCGCGCGAGCGCCGCGATGGTGCTGGTGATCGCGAGCTGGTTCATCGTGCTGCTCGTCGAGAACTCGCGCGTGCCGTTCGACGATCCCAACACGCATCTCGAGCTCACGATGATCCACGAGGTCATGGTGCTCGACCACAGCGGCCCGGCGTTCGGCATGATCCTCTGGGGAGCGGCGATGAAGCTTTTCGTCTATGGCGCGCTGATCGTCGGCGTGATCCTCCCGGCGTCGGGCTCGGTGCTCGTCGACCTCTCCGCGATCCTGGGCGGCGTGCTCGTCGTGGGCGTGGCCATCGGCCTCGTCGAGAGCGGAATGGCGCGACTTCGCCTGGTCCGCGTTCCCCAACTGCTGATCACCGCGAGCCTCGTGGCAGGCTTCGCCGTCGTCCTGGTTCTGAGGTGAGTCGATGCCGCCGATCGCAGACACGGTCCTGATCATCCTGCTGCTGACGAACTTCTTCATTCTCGGCACCGCGAGCATGCGGGCGATGATCCGCGTCGTCGCCCTTCAGGGAATCCTGCTGAGCCTTCTTCCGATCTTCGTGGAATCGCACGCGACGCTGCGCCTCGTCGCGCTCGTGTTCGCCACGGCCGCGCTGAAGGGTCTCGTGATTCCGAGCCTGCTCTTCAAGGCAGTCCGCGACGTCCACATCAATCACGAGATCGAGCCGTATCTCGGGTTCATCCCGTCCCTCTTCCTCTGCGCGACGGGGACTGCCGCCGCGCTCCTCTTCGCCGACCAGCTCCCGCTCGCCGCGGCGCACAAGAGCTCCCTCTTCGTGCCGGCGTCGCTTGCAACGCTGCTCGCGGGCTTCCTCGTGCTCACGACGCGGCGCAAGGCCATCTCGCAGGTCGCCGGCTACCTCATGCTCGAGAACGGCATCTACGTCTTCGGCCTCCTTCTCTATCAGTCGATGGTCGTCGAAGTCGGCGTCCTTCTCGACCTGCTCGTCGGTATCTTCGTGATGGGCATCGTCCTCAACCACATTCAGCGCGAGTTCTCGTCGCTCGACACCGAGCATCTCTCGCGCCTCCGGGAGTAGCGATGGTCATCGTCCTCGTCATCGTGCCGCTCGTCGCCGCTCTCCTGGCGTTCATGGTCCCGTCGGATCGCGTGCGCCCGTGGATCGTCGCCGTGACGGGAGCAGCGCACACGGCGGCCGCCGTCGCGGTCGTCTCGCTCGGCTTCCGCCTCACCAACATCTCGCCGTGGCTGGAACTCGACGCCCTTGGAAGCCTCGGCATCGTCCTCGTCTCGATCGTCTTTCTCGTCTGCGCCGTCTACAGCATCGGATACCTGCGTATCCGCTCGGAGCGCCCTAACCGTGTCTTCTGCACGGTGCTCCTCGTTTTTCTCTCGATGACGAGCCTCCTCATGCTCTCCCAGCACCTGACGGTGATGTGGGTCGCGATGGAGGCCACGACGCTGGCGACAGCGCTGCTGCTCTATTTCAACCAGAACCAGCGCTCGCTGGAGGCGACCTGGAAGTACCTGATGGTCGGATCGGTCGGCATTGCGCTCGCGCTCCTCGGGACGCTCTTCCTCGCCTACTCCGCGCTGATCGGGCTCGGCGAGCCCACTCTGCTCTTTTCCGATCTCGTGCGCCGCGCGCCCGGGCTTTCCGCGCCATGGCTTCGCACGGCATTCGTCTTTCTCCTCGTGGGATACGGCGCGAAGATGGGCCTCGCCCCCCTGCACACGTGGAAACCCGACGCGTATGGCGAGGCGCCAGGCGTCGTCGGAGCGCTGCTCGCGGGCGGGATGACAACCTGCGCCTTCATCACGCTCCTGCGCGTCTACCGGGTCGCCGACGCCGGCGGTCAGGGCGACTTCGCGCGCAGCCTGCTCATCGCGCTCGGCCTGCTCTCCATGGCGACCGCATCGGTCTTCATGGTCGGACAGCGCGACTTCAAGCGCCTGCTCGCGTATTCGAGCGTCGAGCACATGGGGATCCTTGTGCTCGGCATCGGCATCGGCGGGCCGGGGATCTTCGCGGCGCTGCTGCACACCGTCAACAACGCCCTCGTGAAGGGAGTGCTCTTCCTCTCGGCGGGGAACATCCACCGCGCCTTCAAGAGCAAACGGCTCGAGGACGTCACCGGAGCGATCCGCCGGCTGCCGATCTCCGGGAGCCTCTTCCTCGTCGGCTTCCTCGCGATCACGGGAGCGCCGCCGTTCGGCCCCTTCGTGAGCGAGCTGCTGATCCTCACCGCCGCGATCGACGCCCAGCGTTACGTCGTCGCCGCGCTCTACCTCATCTTCCTCGCGGTGATCTTCATCGGGATGGGGAGCACCGTGCTCGCCGTAGTCCAGGGTGAGCCGCCCGAGGATCCGGACGGGAAGACCTACAGGGAATCGCCCATGAAGGTCGTGCCGATGATCGTCAGCCTCGTGCTCGTGCTGATCATGGGCATCTGGATTCCCGGGCCGGTCACCAGTTTGCTCGAGGCGGCGGCGAAGCTGCTCGGAGTGTGACGACGATGGACGGACGATTTCTCGCACGCAGAAACGCACAGGCCGCACGGCTGGCCGACGTTCCGCTCGTCGATGAGGCGGCGTTCCGTGCCGCGGTCCTCGACGCGGTGCTCGTCGACGGATGCCGGATCGCATCGCTCTTCGCGAGGGAGAGCGGCGGAGCAGTCGAGCTGGTCGCCGTCGTCGCCTCCGACGAGACCAGCGAGGTCGGCCTCGTACGGGCCGTACTCGCAAGCGACTCGTTCGAGTCGCTCACGACGGAATGCCCGCAGGCTCACCTGTTCGAGCGCGAGATCGCCGAGCAGTTCGGCGTCCGCCCCGAGGGACATCCGTGGCTCAAGCCGGTGCGGTTTCACGGGCCGTGGCGCACGGGTCGTTCGGTGTTCGGCGACGCAGGGCCGGGCGTGACTGATTTCTTCCGCGTCGAAGGGGACGAAGTTCACGAGGTGGCGGTCGGCCCGGTCCACGCCGGTGTGATCGAGCCGGGACACTTCCGCTTCCAGTGCCACGGAGAGCAGGTCTCTCATCTCGAGATCGCGCTCGGGTACCAGCATCGCGGGATCGAGAGAGCTCTCGTCGGCGGGCCGACGAAGAAGTCCATTCACTACATGGAGACGGCGGCGGGCGACACCACGGTCGGCCACGCGATCGCCTGGAGCCAGGCGATCGAGGCGCTCACGGGGACGAGACCGCCAGCGCGCGCGCACGCGATCCGCGGCATCGCGCTCGAGCTCGAGCGTCTCGCCAACCATGTCGGCGATCTCGGCGCGCTCGCGGGCGATGTCGCGTTCCTTCCCACGGCCTCGTTCTGCGGGCGCATCCGAGGCGATTACCTGAATCTTTCCGCGGAACTCTGCGGCTCCCGGTTCGGGCGCGGCCTCGTGAGGCCGGGCGGCGTCGCGTTCGACATCGAGCCTGCACGTCTCGAGATGCTGCAGGGGCGCCTCGAAACATCGACGCGCGACGCGAAGGAAGCGGTCGGTCTGCTCTGGGAGACTCCGACGGTCATGGAACGATTCGAAAGCACCGGCATGGTCGAGCCCGACGCCTGCGAGGAGATCGGAATGGTCGGCGTCGCGGCGCGCGCCTGCGGCCGGGCGATCGACGTCCGCCACGACTTCCCGTTCGGCATCTACCGCTTCGCTCACGTCCCGGTGATGACGGCGCATCACGGCGACGTGAACTCCCGCGCATTCGTCCGATGGCTCGAGCTGCAGCGGTCGGCAGAGTTCGTCGCCGATCAGCTCACCGCTCTCCCCTCGACGCCCGTTCGCGTCGTACCGGGAGCGATCGCGCCGGACTCGATCGTCGCCTCGCTCACGGAAGGCTGGCGCGGCGAGATCTGTCACGTCGCGATCACCGACTCAGCCGGCACGATCGCACGCTACAAGATCACCGATCCGTCGTTCCACAACTGGTTCGGGCTCGCGCTCGCCCTCCGCGGGGGCCAGATCTCCGACTTCCCGCTCTGCAACAAGAGCTTCAACCTCTCGTACTGCGGCCACGACCTGTAGGAAGACCCGACGATGCTGAAGATCCTCCTCGCACGCGCCCACCAGGGACATCGCACGATGCGGTATCCGAAGGGCCCCGCCCCGGCGATGCCGGCGCACTTCCGGGGCATGCCGAAGATCGACGCGGCGCGATGCCCCGACGACTGCCGCAAGTGCGAAGAGGCTTGTCCAACCGACGCAATCACTTTCGCCGGAGGAAAGCCGCATCTCGACCTCGGACGCTGCATCTTCTGCCCCGAGTGCGAAGCCGCCTGCCCGGAGAAGGCGATCACGTTCACGGAAGACCATCGCTTGTCGGTCCGGTCGCGCGCCGACCTCCAGGTAACGCCGGGAGAGGAACTTCGGCTCGCGACGGCGCTGGACGGAAAGATGAAGAGCCTGTTCGGGCGATCGCTCAAGCTCCGCGTCGTGAGCGCAGGCGACTGCAACGGCTGCGCCGCCGACGTCAACGTCCTCGGAACGATCGGCTGGGACCTCGGGCGATTCGGAATCCAGTATGTCGCGTCACCTCGTCATGCCGACGGTCTCGTCGTCCTCGGTCCGGTCCCGCAGAACATGCGCCTCGCGTTGAAGAAGACGTACGACGCCGTTCCCGAACCGAAGATCGTGATCGCCATCGGCGCATGCGCGATCTCCGGAGGAATCTACGCGGGACATGCGGAGCAGAATGACGGCGCGGAGTCGGTCGTGCCGGTCGACCTCTTCATCGCAGGCTGTCCGCCGCACCCGCTGACCATCCTCGACGGCCTGCTGCGGCTCCTCGGCAAGATAGAGCGCGGACGATGACTCCTGTGGCGCAGGCACTCCTTGCCTGCGCGTCGATTCTCTTCGCGGGGGCGACCGGCCTCCGGCCTCGCCCTCCCATCGCCCCCTCGGCGCTTCGCGCCGCGCGCAGACAAGAGTGTCTGCGCCACACAGGCCTCCCGCGGCATGCAATGTGGCGCAGGCACTCGTTGCCTGCGCGGCGCGCCGTAACGCGCGGCAACCGCGTCGCCTCACATGTACGGCGCCAGGATCGCGACTGCCACTGCCGTGATCGCGAGCCATCCGAAGAGACCGGTCACCCAGGCCCAGAGCGCCGGCGTTTCTCCCGGCTCCTCGACGACGATCGTCTTCGCGACGATGTCGAGCCCGCGCTGCTTCCTGTCCGTGAACGGGATGAAGAGGGCGTCGAGCACGACGAAATCGAAGTAGAACGAGAGCCTGCGAATGAAGGCCTGGCGAAGGAGCAGCGGCCGGCCGCTCTCTGCGACCACCCGGATCTTCATCACGTGCTTCCCGAGCGTCTTTCCGAATCGTGCCTCCAGCAGGGGAAAGTAGAGGATGGCGAGCCCGAATATCGCGAGCGCGCAGAGGCATGCCAGCGTGAAGCCAATCCAACGCGGAACGGCACCCTGTTCCGTGAGAACCACGATCGCCACGCCCGGCACGATCGCGAGCACGAACAGGCTCATGTCGCCGAAGAACGCGGCGAGCCTCCGCCAGAGGCTCGCGTAGACGAGCGGCCTCTCCGCATTGAAGGCCTCAGCCACGGTCTCAGGCGTACCCATTCGCCCGATGATCTCGAGCACCGTCCTGCCTCGCGAAATCCCTTCTTCGAAGTGCGCCCGCAGATCGGCTTCGAACCGCGCGCGCTCCTCGGGCGTCGCGAGAAGGAGACGCATCACTTCGTCGATGTAGCGTTCAGTCTGATTCATGACTTTCCTCCCTCGGTGCTGCCGTC
>JAMPYE010000112.1 GCA_023700825.1 Thermoanaerobaculia bacterium
CTCAGTCCAGAATTTCGAGAGATTGTAGATGGCCGCAAGTCAGCTTCAGCCTTCGACCGCGAAGTATATGTGACTCCCACTAGATTGCAATACTAGTCGCTTCTTCTTCGCGGATTTTCCGCTTTCCACGCCCGCAAACTCCCCCCCGAAGGGCATCGTTCGCCCGCGAAGCCCGCGATGATCTCGTCTTTGAGGTCGCGGTCCAGATCGGCCAGCTTCACCGAATATCCGCGACATCCCGGCATGGCAGAGTCGATTCCGTCCGGCGACTCCATCGTAAAGAGCGCGCCGCCGGCGCCACGGAGGACCAGGGGCCCGCCGGCGTCGTCGAACGCAACCAGATCGACTCGCCCGTCGCCATCGAGGTCACCTGCGCCCATCGCCGTGACGAACGATCGTCCTGCAGACGACCACAGCGCGTGGCGTCGCCATCCGCCCGGCTGCGAGAGCATCAGATCGATCCCCGATCTCACCACTCCGCCCTCGTTCGACGTATAGGAGAGAAACAGGTCGTGCCGGCCGTCGGCGTTCACGTCCGCAGCCGCGACGCTTCGCACGAATGCGCCGGGGCGAATCCCCTCGAGACTCGACGCCTGCCACGACCCGTCGATGCCGGCGATGTTGAACACCGCGCGGTTCCCGGCGAGCGAGATCGACGTCGCGAAGTCCTTCCTGCCGTCGCCGTTGAAATCACCGAGGGCGATCTCGTCGCCGAACACGGGATCGACGTCGGACGGAGCGGGTGCGAGCTCCCAGCCCTTCTCGCGAGCGAGGTAAATGCGTTTCCCGGCAGCGTAGTTCGTGCTTGTGGCGCCCGGCCTGGACGGCCCCTCGGACAACGCGAGGATGTCCATTCGCCCGTCGCGATCCCAGTCGATCGTCTCGATGGCCCGCGAGGTGAAGGGCGAAGTGGACCACCCTCCCCGTGCAGGATCGCTCATGTCGAGCCCTTCGCTGAACGGCTCGTAGTTTCCCTTGCCGTCGCCCAGGAGCGCGACGATCCCCCGCAGATGGATGGCCAGCGCGACGTCGGCCTTGCCGTCGCCGTTGAAGTCGCCCACCGCGGCGTCACCGTAGTCATAGGCGAGCGGGGGAAATCTCGCTTCGCTCCACCGCGAGAACCCGCCCTTGCCATCACCTCGAAAGATCGCGGGCGTGCCGTTGATCGTCCGTCGCGTGGGGCCGTGAACGATGTCGAGCGCCGCGTCACCGTCGACGTCGGCCAGCGCAAAGCCGTTGCGCCACTGCCCGGAACGGGGCAGCCCGTCGCCGATCGCGACGAAACGAAGGTCGTCGGACGCGGTCGTCGTCACCTCGTAGCTCTTCGCAATCTGCTCGAGCTCCTCCGGAGTCGGTTCCTTCCGCACGACGGGACCTGTCTCATCGCCCATGCGGTACACCTTCGCGTAGAAGTAGGAGTCGTCCTCGCGCACGAGCTCGACCGTGATCCCTGCATTCACCCGGACGTGGGTCGGATCGACGCGGTAGTAGTAACCCTCCTTCTTCGGGATCGGCAGAACGAAATACTCGCGCCCCTCCATGTCGACGAGCCACTGCCCGTCGGGGGGCGACGGCCTGTACTCGACCCAGGGGGCGATCATGTCTTTGTCGTCGAGAGGAGCGGACTCCTCGCCGGAAGCTGCCGATGCAGAAGCTTCGACCTTGGCGCCGGGAGCCACGCCCTTCTGCGGGCTGCTCGCGCACGACGCGATGATCAGCGTGGCACTCGTCGCCACGAACAACACGGATGCAAAGCTTCTTTTCGTCATGGGATCCTCGCTGAGATGCCGCACCCTGCGCGGCGGCGGGCTAATCTAGCACAGCAGCCGCGGCCGGAAGCGCCGGGAGAGGTGGAGGATCGGAAACAGCTTCCGCCCGCGTTCTGCGGGCGATCTCCTCGCGAACCCGGTCTCGGTAGGACGCCGGAACGGAGTCGATCAGTTTCGGGCTGATCCAGACCGCGCGCAGGAACATCGCGCCGGCCCGCCCGTCGCCTGCCGCGGCGAAGGCGCGGCCCAGATTCACGTCGACCTCTCCCCGCTCCCCGCATCGCAGCGCCTCGAGATAGAGGGCGATCGCGCGATCGGTATCGCGGGCGACCAGCGACGCGCTCGCCGCGTACATCCGAGGTCTCACGTCCCCCGGCATCGCGCGGGAGAGCCCCGCAAGCCTCACGGAAGTCTCGCGGAGCAGCGCACCGGCGGACGCCGTACCCGACCCGCCCGTGGCCGCGGCCATCGCCACCGAGGTGAGCCGCCGCAATTCGCGCTCGGCCCGGTAGCGGGAGAGCTCGGGCGCGAGAAGCGCGAGGAGCAGCGACACGGCGATGACGACCCGCGCGGCCCTCATGCGTGCTCCTGCGCGGCTTCCGCGGCGAGCGCCCACGCCCGGCCTAACAGTACGAGCGCCAGCAGCGCCGTCACCGGGCGTTGCATCGGAAACCAGGTGAGTGCCGCGACCGCGAGCGCGATGGCGAGCGCGGCGAGCATCCAGCCTTCCGCGCGCGTCGCCCGGCCGGAGTCGCGGACGGCCCGCAACAGCGCCCACGCCACGAGAACGGCCGAAAGTGCGAAGAGGATCGTCGCGACGAGTCCCGCCTCCGCCGCCGATTGCAGGTAGTCGCAGTGCGCTTCCTCGTAGGATCCGCCGAGCAGATACGGGTTCGCGAACCGCCTTCCCCAGCGCTTCTCCGCCTCGATCCGCTGAGGAACGAACTGCGAGGCGAAGCTCCCGGGACCGAAGCCCGCGAGCGGTCGCGAAGCGATCATCTCGCCGGCCGCGGCCCACGCGCCGACGCGATAGCTCGTGAGCGCGTCGAACTGCCCCGCTGCGACGAGCGTACGCGCATCGCTCGCGCGCTTTCGAAGCTGCGGTAGCGCGGCGAACGCGATCGCGGTGATCGCGAGCACGGCGATCGCGCCGATGGCGAGCGTTCGCTTCGACACGCGGGGAATCGCGAGCACGATCGCTCCCGCGCCGAGCGTGAGCATCGAGGTCAGTGAGGCGTTCGCGAAGACCGCGGCCGCGTTGAGCACGGCCCCGGCCGCGAGCAGCGCCCGCGCCCCTCCACCCCGCGCGTCGAGCCAGAGCGCTGCAGCCGCGATCGCGCCTAACGCCGCGACGAGCGCCAGGAACCCCTCGTTCCCCAGCAACCCGACGGCCTCGGTGCGCCCGGCGATCCTCTCGATCTCGAATGGCCGCCAGACGCCGGCGCGCTGCACCAGAGAAACGAAGGAGTTGACCGCGGCGACCGCCACGAAGCAGCCGAGCATGCGGCGCACGCCCCGCGCGTCGAAGAGCAGCGCGGCGAGGGGCGCGACGAGCGCGAGAATCAGCGTGCCACGGCCCGACGCGAGCGCTTCGAGCCTTCGCGGCGCGAGAAGCGCGGAGACGATCGTCCCGAGGAGCGCGAGCCCGAAGCACGCGACCGAGAGCCGGAGCTCGCGAGATGCTCCCTGCCAGGCCGAGCGGATGCGATCGGGCTGCACGAACGCGCCGACGAGCGCCGCGGCAAGCCCGGCTGCGACGATCGCGGCGAGCCGTTTCGGCGCGTCGAACGCCGACTCGGCGCCCGTGTCGACGATGAGGCCCGACGCGAGCAGGCCGGCCGCGAGGACGAAGGCCGCCACTCGCTCGGTCGAAGGCAGCGCGGAGGCGGGGGCTTTCGGTGTCGTTCTGCGGCGCGCCATCGGAGCGAGATTCTACAGGCGGCGCACCGGGTTCAGTACACCTGCGAGGCGTTACAGCTCGCCGCTCTGCACGACCTTCGCACCCGCGTCGCGCATCGCCTCGAAGGCACGGGCCGAGTCGCCGGGCACGAGCTCCACGCCGCGGCAGCCGTCCTCGACCACCGTCACGTCGAATCCGAGCCCGCGCGCGTCGAGCACGGTGAACTTCACGCAGTAGTCGGTCGCAAGGCCGAGCACCACCGTTTCGCGCACGCCACGAGCTCGCAGAAACTCACCGAGCCCCGTCGCCTTGCGGTGGCCGTTGTCGAACAGGGCACTGTAGCTGTCGATCTCCGGATCGGTCCCTTTGCGGAACAACGTGACGCCGTGGAGGTCGAGCCCCGCGTGGAACCACGCCCCTCGTGTCCCCTGGACACAGTGATCGGGCCAGTAGATCTGCGGCAACCCGCCGAGCTCGCCGAGGTCGCCCGGCATCGTGCCCGGGTGATTCGACGCGAAGCTGCCGTGGTTCGCAGGATGCCAGTCCTGCGTCGCGACGACGAGATCGAACTTCGCCCGCATGGCGTTCGCGACCGGAACCACGAGATCTCCTCCCGGCACCGCGAGCGAGCCGCCCGGGATGAAGTCGTTCTGGATGTCGACGAGCAGAAGAGCTCGGCTCATGCGGAATATCCCGAAACCTTGAACGGGCACGAGCGAGCGAAAACCGAAATGTCGAACGCAGAATGCAGAATGGAGAATGAAGAAGCACTCACAGCACCTTGCCATTCATTCTTCATTCTTCATTCCTCGTTCGACATTTTTCAATTCGGCTTCTTCGCGTCAGCGCTTTCGTTCGACATATTCACGCAGTTCGCCTAGCTCCTTCTCGAACCCGCCCGACAGGATCGGGAACCGGCACCAGGTCTTCGGGTCGAGATTCGCGTCGTCGAGGTGGAACGACGGGGCGTAGCGCTCGCGCTTCCACTGGTTGCGCGACCAGAGCCGGAAGAAGCGATCGACCCAGTCGTGCATCGCCTTCGCGTCGTATTCGGGGAAGCGGCGCCGCATCATGCGGAAGACCTCGATCGGCATCTGCTTGTCGCGGATCGCGGCGCGCTCGATCGCGTCGAGGAGCGGATACGGCATGAGGTCGTCCTCGTCGGTCTGCTTCGCCGACGCCGGCCGCAGCTCCGCGGTCGGCGCGAGCCCGTTGACGGGGCCGAGGCACGGGAACGGGTGGAGCCCTGCGGGCCCTTCGGTCTCCATCCATCGGAGCCAGGTGCGGAGGAACGCCTTGTCAATGCCGGCGAGGGGGCTGACGCCTCCCGCCGTGTCGCCGTCCATCGTCGCGTAGCCGACCGCGGCCTCGGAGCGATTGCTCGTCGCGAGGAGAATGGCGCCGCGAAGGTTCGCGACCAGCCAGATGCCGGGGACGCGCGCGCGCGCCTGCACGTTCTGGAGCGCGACGTCGTCGTGAGCCCACGAGAGCTCGCGCCCCAGCGCTCCGCCGATCATCGCGATGTACTGCTGCACGTAGGCGTCGACGTCGAGCTCGAGAAACCGCGCGCCCACGCCGTTCGCGACCGACGCCGCCGAGTCGCGCGTCGTCTTCGAGCTGTTGCGCGTCGCCTGGTAGGCGCAGGTGAGAAGCTCTTCCGTCATCGCGCCGGCATCGCCCTTTCCCGCGAGCTCCGGGAAGTAGCCTAACTTCCCGGCGACGCCCTCGGCACCGAGCTCCGCGATCCCGAGCTCGCACATCGCGCGGACGAGCACCGCGCAGGCCGACGAATCGGCTCCGCCGCTCAGCGAGACGACGTAGCCGCGCGAGCGGCTCTTCCTCATGTAGTCGAACAGCGCGAGCGCCTCGGCGCGCGTGAACTCCTCTTCGCGATGGTGCGGGCTCGTCTCCCATGCCGCCTTTTCCGTGCCGCCGAATTCGGGCTCGACTTCGGGCCACGGGAACTCGACGCGAACGCGCTCGCCCGGAATGTCGTCGAGGTCGGGGACGAAGCTCCCGGTGCGCGCCTGCATCTGGCGCGTCTGGCTCACGTTGATGACCGCGGTGGTCACCTGCCAGTCGCGGAAGGAGAAGCGCGGGCCGACGGCGAGCATCTTTCCGCTCGACGCGATCAGCGCGCCGCCGTCGTAGATCGCGCGGCCCGACTCGTTGCCGACGAGGTTCGAGTAGACGTAGCTGGTGCCGAACGCGCGCGACCCCTCGAGGACGAAGCGCTTGCGCGTCTCCATCTTCCCGAAGGCGAAGTGCGAGCCGCTCGGATTGAGGATGAGGTCGACGCCTTCGCGCGCGAGGATCGCGCCCGGGCGCGACGCGACCCAGGCGTCCTCACAGATCTCGAAGCCGATGACGATCCCGCCGCAGTCGAAGTAGACGTCGCCGAACGGATAGAGCTTCCCGTCGAAGCCGGTGAGCTCGACGCGCTTGCCCGCGGGCCAGGGCTTGAACCAGCGCGGCTCGTAGTGGATGCCGTCGCCGGCGAGATTGCGCTTCCCGACGATCCCGACCAGGCGGCCGTCGACGACGAGCGCCGCGGCATCGAAGATCGCGTTGTGGTAGACGACCGGAAGACCGAGACAGACGATCATGCCCTTCGTGGCGGGGAGGATCTCCGTCATCATCCGCCACGACATCTCGTGAACGCCCGGGGCGTGGAACGCGTCCTCGCAGCCGTAGCCGCAGATCGAGAGCTCGGGAAGGCAGCAGACGGTGGCGCCGAGGCGTCGCGCTTCGGCGATCGCCTCGAGAATGTTCCGCTTGTTTCCCTCCCAGTCGAGCGGCGTCTGGTTGAGCACCGCGGCGGCGACCTTGATGAACTTCATGGGGCGATCTTAGCTGGTTTCCGGGAAAAGGGATCGCGACACGACGCCCGGCGTCACCGTCGATCCGCGTCATCGCCCCGACATGTCGTTCGCGAGACGCCATGCGAGCGCCGCGGCGATCACCACATCGGCGCGCCTAGAATGGAATTTCGCCGATGTCTCTTGTTTTCCGTTGCTTGCTCGATCACCATTCGATCGGAGCAGGTAGAGAGAAGGAGCAGTCGATGCTGAAGAATTCTGCATACGCACTCACCCTCGCGCTTGCGCTGTTTCTGATCGCGCCGGTGCGGGCGTATGCCTACCTCGACCCGGCAAGCGGGAGCATTCTTCTGCAGATCGTGCTCGGGGGATTGGCCGGCGGCGCCGTGATCCTGAAGCTCTTCTGGGGACGCGTGCGCGGTCTTTTCGGCGCGCGAAATGCCCCGGAGCCGGGCAATGACAAGCCCTCGATTTGACCCCGGCTCGTTTCGCGATCGCAGCAGCCGCGTAGTCCGGCACGACGGCCGAATCCTCAGGATGCTCAGCGCCGAAGCGCGCGCCAGCTGGGTCGCCCTCGAGTCGTCACGGTTCTTCGCCCGGTGGGTCGAGCAGGGGCGGATCGTTCGCACCGCACGGTGTCCCGATGCCGAAATCGCGCTCGCGGCGCTCCCCGGCTGGGCCGACGTCCTCGAGCACGAGCGGATTCCCTTCGTCTCCTACCCCTACGAGTGGAGCTTCGGCATGCTGCGGGACGCCGCGCTCCTCCATCTGGAACTGCTGCTCGCGTCGCTCGACGAGGGCTTCACGCTCAAGGACTCGTCGGCCTACAACGTGCAATGGCGAGGCTCGCAGCCCGTATTCGTCGACATCGGCTCGTTCGAGCGCCTGGAGCCGGGCGAGCCCTGGGTCGGATACCTTCAGTTCTGCCAGCTCTTCCTCTATCCGCTGCTGCTCACGAGCCATCGAGACATTCCGTCCCAGCCTCTTCTCCGCGGCTCGCTCGACGGCATTCCCGTCGCGACGATGGCCGGGCTCTTCACCGCGCGCGACTGGCTGCGGCCCGGCGTGTTCGCCGACATCTACCTGCATGCGAAGCTGCAGGCGGGAAGCGCGAACGCCCGCACGTCGGTCAGGCGCGAGGTCAGGAGCTCCGGGTTCAGCCGGGAGATGATCGTCTCGAACGTTCGGCGCCTGCACCGGATCGTGTCGAAGCTTCGATGGAAAGCGTCGACGTCGGAGTGGTCCGAGTACGCGAGCGACAACTCCTACGAGGCGGCCGACGACGATGCGAAGAAGGAGTTCGTCGCGAAGGCCGCGGGGCTGCGTCACTGGGAACGGGTGTGGGACCTCGGCTCGAACACGGGTACGTACGCGCGCATCGCGGCGGAACATGCCGACTACACGGTCGCCATGGACTCGGACCCGTTGTCGATCGACCGGCTCTATCTCGATCTCCGCGCCGCGAAGCGCCGCGACATCCTCCCCCTCGTGAGCAACCTCATCGATCCTTCGCCCGGGCTCGGCTGGCGCGGCCGGGAGCGGCTCCCGGCCGGTGAGCGGGGCCGCCCCGACCTCACGTTGTGTCTGGCGCTGATACACCACCTCGTCCTGACGGGCAACGTTCCGCTCGGCGAGGTGATCGACTGGCTCGGCGACCTCGGCGGCCACCTGGTCATCGAGTTCGTCTCGAAGAGCGACCCGATGGCCCGGAAGCTTCTGCTCAACAAGACCGACAACTACGATGACTACGAGCGGGACGAGTTCGAGCGGCTGTTAGGCCTCCGGTTCCAGGTCGTCGACCGGCTCGAGCTGCGGTCGGGAACCCGCACGCTCTACTTCGCGCGGCCGGCCGGAGCCTGACGACCGACGACGATGACGACCCTTCCCCACGACCCCGGCGTGCCAAGGCAGACGTGGCTGCGCGCGCTTCACGCGCTCACGCTGTCGTGCCTCGCCTTTACCCAACCGATCCTCGACCTGCTCGGGCGAACCGCCGAGTTCCTCGTCATCCGTAGAATCGGCCCGCTCGATCTGTTCACCCTGCTGGGTCTTCTCGTCGTCGTCGTGCCGCTGCCGTTCGTGGTTATCGTGATCCTCGGCGAGCGTATGGGCGGGAAAACCGGGCGAATCCTCGTCGGCGTCGTGATCGGGCTGCTCGCCGGGCTGGTCGCGCTTCGCATCGAGTCGGCGGCGAGCCTGCTCGACGGGTTGCCCGCAGTCGTGGCCGCCGTGTTCGCCGGCCTGTGCGCTGCAGTCCTCTATCTGCGCTACACCACGTTTCGAAGCTTCGTGACGTACTTGTCTCCCGCGCTGCTGGTCGTGCCCGCTTTTTTCATGCTTCAGACCGACGTCAGGCGCGCGGTCTTCCCTCAGCACCAGAGCAGCGCGCTGGCGGCGAGCGGCGCCCGCGCGCCGATCTTCTTCCTGATCTTCGACGAGCTCTCCTTCGCTTCCATCGTCGACGAGCAGGGACTGGTCGACGCGACTCGCTACCCCAACCTCGCCAGGCTCGCCGGCGACGCCACGTGGTACCGGAACGCCCACACCGTCGCGGACACGACGAACGTCGCGCTCCCCGCGATGCTCGCGAGCCGCTTCCCGAGCAGCGACGACCTCCCCCTGCTCGCCGACTATCCGGAGAACATCTTCACGCTCTTCGGTGGCGACTACAGGATCTGGGCCGACGAGCCGATCACGAGACTCTGCCCGACCGAGATCAACATACGCGGGCAGTTCGCTCCCCCTGCGGCGCGGCGTTTCACGGCACTCGGTCTCGATCTCTCGATCGTGTGGCTCCATCTCGCGCTCCCGCCCTCCTACCGTCTCCAGCTACCTTCCATCGCGAACACCTGGGAGGGTTTCACGGAGGGAGCGAGGCGCGCCGCCGCGACAGTCGCCCCGCGGGTCGAGCCGAAGGACGCAAGCGAGTTCTTTTCGCTGGCCGTGAGCGAGCTCACGCACGGGAATCGCGCCGAGCGATTCCGCGAGCTCCTGGCGAACATCGATCCGGGCCACGACCGTTCGCTCTACTTCTCGCACGTGATGCTGCCCCACGTGCCCTGGGAGTACCTCCCGTCGGGACGCCTCTACTCGCAAGACTCCGGACGCGTTCCGGGACTGATCTCCGAGGTCTGGCAGGACGACCCTGCTCCTGTCCGCCTTGCCGCCGTCCGATACCTGATGCAGGTCGAGTTCCTCGACCGGCTCGTCGGCGAGCTCATCGGGAAGCTCGAGCAGGAGCGGCTGTACGAGAAGTCGCTCATCGTGCTCGTCGCGGACCACGGCTCGAGCTTCCGTGCGGGAGACAAGCGGAGGGCCTACAGTCCCGGCAACGCGGCAGACATCATCCCGGTGCCGCTGATCATCAAGGCGCCCGGTCAGTCCAGGGGAGAGATCGTCGACGTTCCCGTGTCGACCCTCGACATCCTCCCGACGATCATGGACATCCTGGACATCGAGACGCCGGCGGCGTTCGAGGGGCGCTCGACGCGGTCGGCACGCCCGGAGGCTCCGCGGACCACGATCGTTTCGACGAAGTACGAGGGAGAGCAGTCCCTCGTCATCAGCGAGCTGACCGTGAAGAAATACGAGTCGGCGCGCGCGCTGGCCGGCATGATCGGGCCGCCCTCCGATCCGTATCGATTCAGTCGCGCGGCGCCTAACGCGGACGTCCTCGGACGAGCCGTCGCCTCGCTGCCGGTGCGGAACGGAACTCTGCGGGCGACCCTGTTCGACGAAGCCGCCTACCGCTCCTTCGACCCCGACGCTGCGCGACTGCCGTCTCTGGTCACTGGCGCCGTGCGCCCCGAGGGCACCGACTGCTGCGACCTGGCCCTCGCGGTGAACGGGCGGATCGTCGCGACCGCCAGGACGCGCCCCGTCACCGGCGAGCTGCACCACTTCAGCGCGATCCTCTCGGAGCAGATTCTCCAGAACGGTCTGGGCGAGGTCCGGCTGTTTCGCGTGCTCGCCACCGACCGCAGCCCGACGATGGGTCCCGTGCTCGAGGCGACTGTGTCGGGCAGGCAGCGATCCTATTCGATCCAGACCGACGGCCTTGGCCGTACGCAATCGCTGATCGTCGACGGGAAGGAGTACGTCCCGGGCAGGAAGCTCGACGGCTGGATCGAGGCCATCGACGTGGAGGGCGACACCCTGAAGATCA
>JAMPYE010000113.1 GCA_023700825.1 Thermoanaerobaculia bacterium
CATCAAGGCCGTTCACGCTCCCGTCGAGGCCGGCGCCGGCCACGCTCACGCACACGGTGGTGCGAAGTAAGCAGCAGGCGCGCCAGGTCGGCCTCGGCGCTGCCCTCAGCCTTTCGTTCGCAACCCTCGGAGCTTTCGTCGGCGAGGCGTTAGGCAGCCGTCCAGCACACCATCGCCCGCGCCTCCGTTCCCGGCGGCGCGGGCACGAAGCAACTCTCGAACATCCAGGAGAACCACGATGACCATCACCACCTCCCTCCCCGTCGGCACGATCGCCGCCGAGCATCCGCTCGCCACGCGCGTGTTCGCCCGCCATGGAATCGACTTCTGCTGCGGCGGCGCGCGGCCCCTCTCCGAGGCCTGCAGCGAAAAGGGGCTCGAGCCCACCACCGTGCTCGCGGAAATTCTCGAGGAGCTCTCGACCAACAGCGGCTTTTCGGAGTCGTGGAGCGACGCGCCTCTCGGCCACCTGATCGACCACATTCTCCACGCCTACCACCGGCCGCTCTGGGAGGAGCTCCCCAGGCTCGAGGCGATGACGCGCAAGGTCCTCGAGGCGCATCGCGACAAGGATGAAGAGCGCCTCACGAAGGTCGTTCGCGTCTACGGCGCCCTCAAGGCCGAGCTCGACGAGCACATGATGAAGGAGGAGCGGATCCTCTTCCCGATGGTGCGGCAGGGGCAGGGGTCGATGGCCGAAGGGCCGATCTCCGTCATGGAGTACGAGCACGAATCGGCCGGCGCGGCCCTCCGCCAGCTCCGCGAGCTCACGAACGACTACCAGGTGCCGGAAGAGGCCTGCAACACGTGGCGCGCTCTCTGGCACGGCCTCGCCGCGCTCGAAACGGCGCTGCACGAGCACATTCACCTCGAGAACAACATCCTCTTCCCGCGCGCGCTCGACGGCCGTTAGGCCGCGCGCGGCAGCCGGGCCCGGGGCGGGACCGAAGCTCCATCGTTCGCCGGTGCGAGCTTCGGCCCGGGCGCCCGTCTGTCGATCCCCATCGGTTGCACCGGGCGACGCCGCCCCATAGACTTGCGCGCGCCGCGCGACACCGTCGCCGGCCCACCTCGCCCCGGAGGGCTCAGCGTGCCAAGCCAGGAACCTGAAACCGCCTCTGCGCCCGTTTCCACGTGGCGCTACCCGAAGACGTTCTGGATCGCGAACGGAGTCGAGCTCTTCGAGCGCGCCGCGTACTACGGCACCTTCATCGCGCTGGCGCTCTTTCTCACGGACGTCGTGGGCTTCACCGACGTGGAAGCTGGATGGATCGGCGCGGGGTTCGCCTCGCTCATCTACCTGCTGCCTTTCGTGAGCGGCGCCGCGGCCGATCGGATCGGATTCCGATACGCCCTCGTCATCGCCTTCCTGCTGCTCGGCATCGGCTACGCCACGCTCGGGCTCTACCCGGCCAAAGGCGCGGTCCTCGCGTCGCTCGCCCTGATCTGCGTCGGCGGCTCGATCGTCAAGCCGACCATCGCGGGCACGGTCGCGCGCTCGTCCGACGACTTCAATCGCGCCCGCGCGTTCAGCCTCTTCTACATGGTCGTCAACATCGGCTCCTTCAGCGGCAAGACGATCGCGAAGCCGGTGCGGACGATGCTCGGCCTGGAGTACGTCCCGCTCTACTCCTCCGGCGCGGCGTTCATCGCGCTCGTGCTGGTTCTCATCTTCTACTGGCCAAAGGACGACCTCGAGCAGCGACCGCGCAGCGCGATGGAAGCAGTCCGCGACCTCGGGCAGGTCCTCCGGAACGGGCGCTTCATGGCGCTGCTTCTCATCACGGCGGGTTTCTGGGCGATCCAGGGGCAGCTCTACGCCTCGCTGCCGAAGTACGTCATCCGGATGGTCGGCCCCGACGCGAGCCCCGAGTGGTACGCCAACGTGAATCCGTTGGTCGTGGTGCTGCTCGTCGTCCCGATCACCCAGCTCGTGCGGAAGATCAAGCCGGTGACGTCGATCGGCATCTCGCTCGCGCTCATCCCGTTCTCCGCCCTGATCATGGCGTTCTCCGGCCTCTTCGACGAACCGATCGTGATCGCCGGCTATGCGATGCATCCCATCACCGTGATGATGGTTCTCGGCATCGCACTGCAGGGCTTCGCCGAGTGTTTCCTCAGCCCCCGCTACCTCGAGTTCGCCTCGAAACAGGCGCCTCCCGGGCAGGAAGGGCTCTACATGGGCTACGCGCACCTCAACACCTTCTTCGCGTGGCTCACCGGCTTCGCGCTGAGCGGCTACCTGCTCGACGCGTTCTGTCCCGACCCGAAGAAACTCGAGGCAGCCGGGATGTCGGCTCAGCAGATCAAGGCCGCCTACGCGCACGCGCCATATCTCTGGTACACCTTCGTCGGAATCGGAGTGCTCGCCTTCGTCGCACTCCTGGTGTTCAAGTTCGTGACCGACCGGGTGGACCGGGAGCGACAAGCCAGGGCTTAGAGTTCACACGGCTCGCACGGTGCCGTCAGAACTCGAAGACCCGGCACTCTCGCGACGCGCTTACGCCCGCGGTACGACCACCCCGCCCCGAAGAAACGGGACGGCCTGATCCCAGAGCTGGTTCCGGGCGTCGGTGATGGGATGCGGCGAATACGCGGCCAGGAACGCCCGCCGCGGAGCAGCCGTGAGATTCGGGCCGCTCCGGTGAAAGAGCGTGCTCGAAAGCGCCACGATGCCGCCCCGCGCAACGGGAACGACGACGCCCGGATCGTCGCCGTGGAACCCGACGAAGTCCCCGGTGCCGGCTTCCTTGCGATGAGGAACGATCTCGCGGCTGCCGGCGCGCCCGTAGGGCAGCACGTGAAGAGCGCCGTTCTCCGCCGTCATGTCGTCGAGCGCGCACCAGAGTGTGAGATAGGGAGAATGAGGCGTTCCCAGCAGGTAGCCTGAATCCTGGTGCCAGCCGAACGACATGCCGGCCAGACGAGCCTTGACGACGAACAGCTCGAGGAAGAGGAACGCGTCGTCACCCAGCAGCGCGCGCACCACCCCCGCCATCCGCTCGCCGAAGAGAAACTCCTCCATCCCGGGATTGTCCGTGTGCCGGCTCGACAGAAAGTAACGCCTGTCCCTGTGCGAGAGCCCGAGCACGTCGGCCTTCACGAGATCCATTTCGGCGCGCTGTCGCGCGAGGTGGCGCTCGCAGACCGCGTCGAGCGTGGCGAGATCCGCGTCGGAGATTGCCCGCTCGAGCACGCAGTACCCGTCGGACATGAACTGCTCGAGCTGACTTGGTTGAACGATCATCCGTGGGCATCAGGGTACGCCGAATGTGCGGCGCGAGCGCGCCAGTTCTCCGAGGCGTCGGCCGCGGAGCCGCGGCGCCGAGCTCGCAGCCGGCCTGAGAGCGGAGGCGGAGTCCCGCGCAGCGCCCGCCGTCATCCCCGGAGTGAAACGGCCACGGGACTGACCCTCGGCCGCCGGTCGAACAGGGCAGTTTCTACCCATCTTGATCTTCGACGGTTGGGTACTTACTCCGCTCCCCGTTCGAAGCACGCGAGCCTAGTCTTGGAACACGTCGCGGGCGCGAGCGCCCGCGCGTCGACGCGACCGGCATTCGCACATCCTGCACGGTGGCTGGACGCAACGCGCTCCATGAAGGAAACGAACGTCATGATCGGCGGCAAGCTTGGCCGATACGAGATCCTCGACGTGCTTGGGCGCGGTGGCCAGAGCATCGCCTACAAAGCTCGCGATCCCAAGATCGACCGGATCGTGGCGGTGAAGCAGATCCTCTCGAAGACCAGCCTTTCCGAGAAGGACCGCGCGGAGTTTTTCGCGCGATTCATGCGCGAGTCACAGGCGGCAGGGCGACTCTCGCATCCGAACATCGCGACCATCTATGACGTGGGTGGCGACGAGGAAGGCGAGCCTTACATCGCCATGGAGTACGTCGACGGCTGCGACCTCGACGAGCTCATCCGCAGCGACCATCCGTTGTCGCAGGAACGCGTCCTCAGACTCTTCGTTCAGCTCTGCGGCGCGCTCGACTACGCGCACGACGCCGGCATCGTCCACCGCGACATCAAGCCCGGCAACATCATGATCACGCGCGGCGACAGGGTGAAGGTGGTCGACTTCGGCATCGCCAAGATGGACTCGTCGAGCCTGACGCAGGCAGGCATGGTCATGGGCACGCCCAGCTACATGTCGCCCGAGCAGATCATGGGCAAGACGCTCGACCGGCGATCGGACATCTTCTCCCTCGGTGTCGTGCTTTACGAAGCGCTGACGGGCGAGAAGCCGTTCCTCGGAGAGCACTGGACCACCGTCACCTTCAGGATCGTCAACGAGCCGCACGGTTCGGTGCTGAATCGGAAACGGGAGCCGACTCTGCTGCCGGGCTTCGATCCGATTCTGGACAAGGCTCTGGAAAAGGCACCGGCCAATCGGTACCAGACCTGCGCCGAACTGGTGGGAGACCTGGAACTGCTGCTTCGGGAGAGCCGCCTCGACTCGTCTCTCGGGATCGGGCATGCAACGACGCAGGCGGCGTTGCATGCTGAAGACGATCCATCCGAGCAAGTCTCTCCCGTCAGCATCGGCCTGACTTCCGGGCCGGCTCCCGACTCCTCGCGCCGGAGGCAACAGAACGATCGAACCGCCATCACCGGCGGCCCGGGCCCCACTCGCGAAGTCGCGGTCGCCATCGCTCCCTCGAGCAGAGGTGGCGAGGTCCCGGAGGAATGGGAGCGTCGAGCGGATCGTGCAGTTCACGCCGAGAGCACTGCCTCGCCGATCTCTCCCGTCGCGACACCGCCGGCCGGCTGGACGTTCACGATATCGAGAGTGGGGTCCGCCGCGAACGAGCGGGCGCCCGACTTCCCTTCGTCGCCGTCGTCCGACAGCCCGATACCGTCCTCGGCATCGGAATCGGACTCTCGGAAGCCAAGGGAGTCGCCCTCATCACAGTCACTCTCGAACCCGAAGGCTGGCATCGCCCTCGCTCCGGGCACCCCCGCACGAGACGACGCGCTCGCCACGAGTGGGACCGGCGCTGCGATGGTCGCGCCGGGCGAGATGGTCGGGTTGCCGCACGAATTCAGCGATCGGACTGGTCCTGCGCGGCGCAGAGGTTGGACAGCGCTCCTCGCCGCTGCTGCAGCGATCGTCGTCGTGGCAACGTTCGTCGTGTTGTCACGGGTTTCCGGGGACGCTGCGGCCAAACCTCCGGTCGCCGCAGCGACAGTGGAACCGGTGCCGGGCGCCCCGGCGTCCGCCGCGGTGGAGCCACCGTCCGCCGTGACGGAGCCGCTGCGCGCCGCACGGGCGGCACTGGGAGAGGGCCTCATCATCGGAAGAGACGGCAAGGACGCGTTGCACTTCGTGACGGAGGCGCTCGCCCTCGATCCCGACAACACCGACGCAAAGAAACTCGAGGCGGACATTCGCGCCCGCGCGTTGCAGCACGTCGACGATCTGCGGAAGCAGGGCAAAGCCGACGAGGTGCAGGAAGCCTGGGGCATGCTGCTGGAAGACTTCCCCGGCGATGCCGAGATCCAGGCGAAGCACGACGCGGCGCAGGCGACGCGGTCCCGTGCGTTGCTCGCAGCCGAGTTGGAGCGCTCGAGAAGCGCGGGAGAAAAGGCCTTCGCCGCGGGCGACTACGCGGAGGCATCCACACAGTTCGGCAAGCTCACCCGGCACGATCCGCGAAACGCGTCCGCGTTCTACTTCCTCGGACGGAGCAACGTCGGGCGAGGCGCCCTGGCCGATGCGGAGAGGAACCTGACGCGGGCATGCGAGCTGGAGCCCCGGAATCCCACATACGCCATCCAACTCAGCCGCGTGCTCGAGACGAACAAGAAACTCCCGGGCTCACTCGCGTATCTCGAGAAGGGAATCCAACTCGGAGGCGATCGCGAGAACAGCGCGGCTTCGCTCGGCGCTCACGTCTCGCTGCTGCGACTTCGCCTCGAGCTCCGCGCGCTGACGCCCCATACGTTCCGGAGCCGTCACGTACACCGTTTCGCCGGCCGGTGCGATGGCCAGTTGATCGTGACCGAAGCCGGCGTCAGCTTTCTCCCGGACGAACAGAAGGATCACGCCATACAGGCCGGATGGGGGGACATCAAGCGCTTTGCCATCCGCTCGGGCCGCGTGGAGATCGAGTTGACCGAGAGCAGGAAACAGACGTACGAATGCTCCGAGCTCGATCGCGCGGCGAGAATTGCCGAAGTCGTCTCCCGACGTCACTGACTTGCGGGGTCAGGGAATCGTCTTACGGATTCCTCCGGCGATGCCGCGCGGCGTCATGGAGAACCGAGCACTCAGCGCGCCTGCGGCCCGGCGAGCAGCGGATAGGGATTGACGTAGGTCCCCTTCCACCAGCGCTTGTCGGCGTCCAGACGAATCAACGCGAAGTGGAGATGCGGGGCATCCTTCGACGCGTTGCCCGTGCTTCCGACGTAGCCGATGATCTCGCCGCGACGCAGGCGTTGCCCTTCACGGAGACCGTCGGCGTAACGGTCGAGATGCGCGTAGTAGTAACAGAAGCGCTCGTCGGGATCGAACTCGTAGATCGTCAGCCCTCCCCCGACGCTGGTGAAGAGCTTCTTCACGACTCCGTCGTCGGCCGCCAGAACGGGCGTGCCGCGCGACGCCATGATGTCGATCGCCTCGTGCCGGCGATCGCCCCGTCCGTCATCGAACATGTCGCGCACGGCCGAGCGGTCGACTCCGGCGACGGGAATGATGATCGGCCGGGGCGCACCGGGATCGACGACGGGCGCGACGACCTCGCTCACGTTCTCAGACGGCATCATCGTCGGGGTGACCGTGGCGATCGGCGCGAGCACTTCGGCCGGGACGGCGAGCTCTACCGGGGCGATCGGCGGCGGCTTCCTGGCCAGCAGCTCGGAGACGTCGACGGTTGTCGCGGTCATCGGGCCGGCAACCTTCGGCGAAGCCTCCCTCGTCCACGGCGCGTCCGCCGGAACGGCGTTCGCGGCCTCGAACCAGCCTCTTGCCATCCATCCGGCGAGCGCTCCGAGGGTGATGACGAGCACCAGGCCGACCTGTCTCAGGATTCGTTCCTTCATCGGGCGATCACTCCTCGAGAATCGCCGGCATCCCCGGCGTCACCAGCGTCGCGAGCTCCGTCACGTCCCAGTTCGTCAGTCGAATGCAGCCGTGCGACGTGCCCTTGCTGATGGTCGACGGCGCAGCTGTTCCGTGAATTCCATAGTGCGGCTTCGAAAGGTCGATCCACACCGTGCCGACCGGGCCATTCGGGCCGGGGGCGAGCTTCGTCGCCTTCTCCCCCGCCTCGGCATCCCAGAACAGGTCGGGGTTGTAGTTGAACGTCGGGTTCGCTGCAACTCCATTGATCTTCCAGGTACCGAGGGGAAGCGGATCGTGCGCGCTCCCGATGGTCGCCGGATAGCGGGCCAGCACGACGCCGGCGCCGCTGACTGCCTCCACGGCACCCTGACTCTTGTCGACGCGAATGGTGATCCCGTCAACCTTCCCGGGAGGCGTGCCTGCGATGTTAGGCACGAGAATGACCACGCCGGCGCGATCGAGTTCGATCCCCGGATTCAGCGCAGCGATCAGTTTCGGGCTCGCATGGAACTTTTCGCCGAGCGCCTCGGCGAGATTCTCGAATCCCAGGGCCGGCAACTTCGCCTGGTCCGCCACCTCCGCGGGAATCGGCGTGAACGGGCCGGCGAGATCCTCTGCCGTAAGAGTGTAGGAGACGATTGCGGGGGCAGTGTCGAGATTGAGCTCCTGCCAGGTCGCGGCGCTCACCTCCGCGCCGGCCTTCAGTCTTCTCGCGGCGTTGAACGCGGCCGCGGCGCCCCTGGTGTTACCGCCCCAGCGGCCGTCGATCTCGCCCGGCGAGAAGTGAGCGCGATCGAGCAGAATCTGCGCCCGCAGCACGGCGCTTCCGCGCTGCCCTGACGCGTTGAGGAGAGGATGCCCGGCAGGTTGGTTCACTGCCGCCGCGCTCAGGGGCGTCGTCGCAGCTCCCGTTGAAACCGTCGGCGGCGCAGCCTGCGCCGCCAAAACGATAGCGAACTGCGCGAGCACGCAGCAGATGACGGACAGACGTGACAGGAAACCCATGGGTTGTCCTCCTTCAGATCGAAAATCGGGCCGGTACTGCGTTGATCGTTGACGACTCCAGAAAACTGAAAGGGGCGGGACCGGTTCCCGTCGCGTCATTCCGGACATCGAAGCGTCTCTCGCTGCCGTGGTAGTGCTCATTCGTCTCCATCGGGAGGCTTCGGATCGGCGGGGCGGCGCTCGTCGAGTCTTCGACCCGCGGACATCTCGACGGCGATCGCGGCAGCCTGAACCGCAGCGACACCCTCGGTCCGGCGTTCGTACTCCTGCTCGGCGAGCTCGTCCCTGACGCGAATCTCCGTGTCCGCGACCTGCTCCTGCTCACCCGGAAGCTCGACTCGCAGCTCCTCGATGAGCATCATGATCGTCGCCGCGACAGGAAGCGCGAGGAGCCCGCCGACGATCCCCATCAGCGTTCCTCCCACCATCAGCGCGAAGAGCACGACCGAGGAAGGAAGCCGGAGCGAGCGCCCGTAGATGCGCGGGATGAGAACGCGCCCCTCGAACTCCGCGTAGGCGATCATTACGACCAGCACGATTCCCGCGATCTCCGGACCGCGGGCGAGCGCCGCGACGACGGAGGGCACGACCGCGACGAACACGCCCACATAAGGCAGGACGTCCGCGACGGCGGCGATCAGCGCGATGACCATCGCGTTTTCCAGGCCCAGCGCCTTGAGGAGAATGAACGTGAATGCTCCCATCAGGAACGACGTCGTCAACTGTCCGCGGATGTAGGCGCCGACGATCGTCTCGAGGTTCAGCATGACCCGCGAAAGCCGGATGTGATGCGAGCGAGGAACGACCGCGAAGAGGCCGCCACGCAGCCGGTCACGGTCGATCATCATGTAAAGCGCCAGAAAGACCGCGCTCAACCCGTAGGCGGCAAGGGTGAACAGGCGGATCGAATAGTCGAAAGCCGTCGCTCCGATCGTGCTCCCCGGACCGTCGTACCTGACGCTCCTCAGCCAGTCTGCGAGCGGTTCGCTCACGCGGACGCGGGAGAGCCGCTCTGCCAGTCCGGCGCGGAAGGCAGGCTCGTGCTCGAGCATCGCCCCCGCCTGATGGACGAGCGATGGGATCGTCAACGTCACGACCAGTATCGCGGCAATGGAGACGAGGAAGAAGACGAACGCGATCGCCAGCCCGCGCCGGGTCTTTCGCGCCTCCAGCCATCGAACGGCGGGGCTCATCGTCCCGACGACGAAAAGAGCGACGACGAGCACGAGGAAGATCGGCGCGAGCCGGATCAGCAGCCACAATGCGGCGAGGACGAGTACCAGCGTGAGAACCGTCGCGGGCGAGATGTCGACGCGCAGCACCGTTCGTGCCGGGTGGCGCACGGCGCGCGAGGATTCCGGCGACGCCCCGGGCACGGCACGCGCCGTCGGCGGCGTCCTCGGAAGCCCGCCACCGATCTCCGCTGTGACTTCGCTTTGCACGTGCCGTTCCTTACGGACAAGTCGCGAAGGCGCTGGTGTCCTGTACGGGCGCGAAGGCCGTGCCCTGGGGATTGACGTAGGTCTTCACCATGCCGTTCGTCGTGTCCGTCACCGTGATGACGGTGCGCACGTTCGTGAGGCCGCCGGCGAATACCCAGTAGCGGTTGTTGTAGCCACAGCCGTCGAGGATCTTGACCACGACTTCGACGTTCGTGTTGTTGAAGAACCAGAAGTAGCCCGTCTCGTCAGTGAGCTTGACGGCCCGGGCGTTGCCCGAAGATGGGAATGGCGTCTCGAACGTCGCCGCCACCTTGAAGCGCCCGCCGTCGAGACACAACTCTTCGAGCGTCGGGGTGCAGTTGGCGACTCCGACGGCTGGATCGACGCGAATGCCCCAGGCGCTCGGGCCCGATCCGGAGAACCCCGTCGCCGAATTCGCCCACGAGACACCATCACTGCCGTGATACACGGGGCGCTGCGCGGTTCCCACGGAACGGTCGCCGCACACGAAGTGGCTGGCAGAGTTGTAATGAACTCCCACGTACACGCTGCTGTCGGGCAGGACGATGCCGGAGCCTGCGAGGCTGACATTGTAGAAGTTCGAGTTCCCCACCACCGGAATCGCGTTCGCCACTGCCGCGACCGATCCAAGGAACCTGCCGGGCGCGCCCCCTGAACCGTCGTTGTCGTAGACGACCACGTCGAACGGCAGGCTGGAAGCGGCGTTCTCGTTCATCCGGGAGAAACACGCGCACACCTGATCGAGCGCGCTGGTGCCCGACGGCAGATCGAACTTCATCACGACGAATGCCGGGCTCAGGCCATAGAAATCGACGAATTCCCCGTCGTCGTACGCGACGCCGGAGGCACAATCGACCGATGCCTCGGCAACGGCTTCTCCTGCCGGAACCTGAAGGTGGAATTCCGTCGGTTCTTCCGCCACCGCCGGCCAGCTCAACAGGGCGATTGCGATTGCTGCAATTGACAGTCTCATGTAGTTCCTTTCTGACTGTCGAATGTATGTTGCCGCGCGATGGCCGGTAAGCGCACTTACTACCCGTCCACCCGAC